>CAXMSM010000362.1:0-13160 GCA_964195655.1 uncultured Gammaproteobacteria bacterium
TCGTCTTCGTCACCCACGACTTCGACGAGGCGGTCAAGCTCGGAGACCGGATCGCGATTCTGCAGGCCGGATCCAAGATCGTCCAGTACGACACCCCGGAAGCGATCCTCACCAATCCCGCCAATGACTTCGTCCGCGACTTCGTGGGGGCCGGGGCGGCGCTCAAGCAGCTCACCCTCAGCCGGGTGCGCGATGTCGAGTTGTATGACGCGGCCGTGGCGCACGTCGGTGAAGATTCGGCCGAAGCGGCGCGTACCGCGCGAGCCCTCGACCGGGAACATGTCATCGTGCTGGATGCCCAGGAGCGTCCGCAGCGGTGGATGTCATTGGAGGAGCTGGCCAATACCCGGTCGTTGATCAAGGTCTCGCGCGACGAGGACCTTGAGTGCGTGAACCTTGCCTCGACGCTCAACGATGCGCTCGACCAGATGCTGACGTCATCGCACGGAGTCGTCGTGGTCACCGGTCGGCGGAATGCCTATCAGGGGGTGATCCGGGTCGAAACCATCATGGATGCGATCTCGGGCACCCGCGACGCGGCGCCTGCGGGGAGCTGACCAGGTGACATCCGCGGTAACGGACGTTGAGCCCGACCCCGCGGGGGCGGGCGGGCCCCGGCGTCTCGGTCTCGGCCGTTGGATCCTGCAGCCGCTGGTATGTGCCGCCGCGGTGGCCGGGTGCCTCATCTATGTACAGCTTGCTGATGTGTCCGCATCCGAACAGCGGTCGCTCGGGGTGTCGAATCTGTTGACCTTGTTACGCCAGCACATGACCGTCAGCCTCGCCGCCACGGTGCTGACGTGTGTGATCGCAATACCGCTGGGGATTGCGCTGACACGCGGTGGCATGCGCCGTTATTCGAAGCCGATCATCACCCTTGCCGGCTTCGGGCAGGCCGCGCCGGCCATCGGCCTGATCGCACTCGGCGCCGTGATCTTCGGGATCGGGCCCCTGGGTGCGGTCGTCGCCCTCGTCGTCTACGGCGCACTTCCCATTGTGGCCAACACCGTCACCGGCCTCGACGGCGTTGATGCTCGGTTGGTGGAGGCCGGACGAGGAATGGGAATGTCGACCACAGCCACGCTGCTGCGGGTGGAACTACCGCTGGCGCTGCCGGTGATCATCGCGGGAGTACGCACCGCGCTGGTGCTCATCGTTGGTACCGCTGCGCTGGCGTCGTTCACCGGATCCGGCGGGCTAGGTCAACTGATCACCACCGGCATCAAGCTCCAACAGACCGTCACGCTGATCGTGGGCGCCGTTCTGGTTGCGGCGCTTGCGCTTTTCATCGACTGGCTGGCACGTGTCGTCGAAATGCTTGCCGCGCCGAAAGGGCTGTGATCAGCATGCGCACCGGTATGGCTCGATGGTCCTGTCGTGGGCGGCGCCGTGGCCTGAAGATGTTCATCGGGACCATGGTCGCGGCTGTGGTGGTGACCGGTTGCGGGCTGGAATCCGCGAGCGGGACGGTGCTTGAGGCGGAGCCGGGGTCGATCCAGCACTATGACTCACTCGACGGGGTGAAAATCACTGTGGCGGCTAAGGATTTCACCGAGCAGTTGATCCTCGGCAACATGCTCTCGATCATCCTCAACGCCGCCGGCGCGGATGTCACCAACATGACCAACACCCCGGGCAGCTTCGGTGTCCGACAAGCCCTGATCAGTGGCGACGCGGACGTGGTGCCCGAGTACACGGGCACTGGCTGGATCAACTATCTGGGTCACGAAGACCCCATCAAGGGTTCGCAAGAGCAGTGGCGGGCTGTCAATGAGGAGGACCAGGCCAACGGGCTGACCTGGCTTCCACCCGCGCCGATGAATAACACCTACGCCTTTGCTATTCGGGAGTCAGCCGCTGAGCGACTCGGGGTCACGAGACTCTCAGATCTAGCCAAGCTGCCCCGGTCGGAGCTGACTTTCTGTGTAGAAAGCGAATTCGCCAGCCGCAATGACGGTTTCGTGCCAATGCTGGAGGACTACGGCCTGTCGCGCGCCCAATTGGGAGACGTGATCACCCTCGACACTGGCGTCATCTACACCGCAACTGCCAACGGCGACTGCAACTTTGGTGAAGTGTTCACCACCGACGGCCGGATTCCGGCCCTGGACCTAAGGGTGCTCGAGGACGACAAGCAGTTCTTCCCGCTCTACAACCTGACCGAGGTGGTCAATTCCGAACTGCTCGCCCAACATCCGGAACTGGCAGAGATCTTCGGGCAGCTGAACCCGAAACTCACCAACGCCGTGATGTTGGCCCTCAACGCCAGGGTCGACAACGACGGCGAAGATCCCGCTTTAGTGGCACGGTCCTGGCTGGTCAAAGAGGATCTGCTCTCCTAAATGGAGTGCAGCTGAAGGTGCGGTGCCCCCGCGGATGGGGTCGTGTCGGTGAGGAGAAGCCATCCCCTACGCGCGCCCGCCTCGATTGAGCAGCAGCGGTTGATAGGCGGCGAGGCTGGATTGTGCGCACCGGTGCTACCGCACCCAGTACCGCGGTCGTCGCGGTCAGCCTTGCGATGGTCCCAGTCGCCACCGGGTTGAAGTCGCCAACGGGTTGAAGTTCGGCAGCACGTGCGCGGGGGCTTTCCACAGCCAGTTCTCGACGTCTTCTCAGGCCACAATTATGCGGCCGGTGCAGTATTGAACGTAATCGAGAGGAACCATAAATCCTCTCGACCCGCTTCCTGGAAGATCGCGACTGCCAGCGTCGCCATGATCGCCTCCAGCCTGTTCGGCGCTGGAGCTGCGATGGCTTCTCCCGCCAACGCACCTCACCAGAGTTGCAGCGTCAACGGCGCCAGCACATCCGTTTGCCAGAGCCCCGGCGACGCGTCGATCGTTGCGGCGCCCAATCCGAACACGAGTGCTGAATACACCGGCCCCTTTGGTGCGGGCGTTGGCGGTCACTGAGCCAAGGGAGATCAACTAGTTGGGTCTGGCAGGCTGCGAGATCGTGCGAATTGGCACGGCGTCTCTGACCAGCGATTGACACAAAGAGGGGCCCCTCTGGGGGCCTCTCGTTGTGTCGGTAGAGCTGCCCGATCAGTTCGCCGACGAGCGAACTGGAGTTACGCACCGCGGCCGAGGCGGTGCGGCCGCCGCTCGTCGAACTACTCGTAGTAGATAAAGGTCGCCATACCCGAATCCAAGTGGTATGTGTTGTGGCAGTGGGTGATCCACCGGCCAGGGTTGTTGGTGTCGAATTCGATATCCACGGTCTTCAACGGAGCGACGAGAACGGTGTCCTTTCGGGCGGCGGGGCCCAAACTGCCTGCGTCCCCCTGCTCGCCGGCGCGCATCACCTGGAACGTGACACCGTGCAGATGCATCGGGTGGAACATGTCTGTTTCGTTGATGTAGCGGATGCGTACTCGTTGATTTGGTTTCACGGGATAGCCGTCGTTGGGCGGATCGTAGGACTTGTCGTTGATCGTCCAGGCGTAGCCCTTTCCTGGTCCGCCCAGTCGCATGTCGATGACCTGGTCCGGATCGGCCAGCGGCAGGTCGACTTCCGGCGCGGCGGCCAGGGTGGCCGTATCCAGCGGAACCTGATTCCGCAACGCCGCGACGTATTGGTCGACCTTCGTCGAGCTAGCCGCACGGTTTACCCGCATGTTGATCTGCGCGTACCCGTCCTTGCGGTAGGCCGCGGCAACCAGCGGCACCGAGGAGGTCAAAGTGATCGTCGCGTCCACCCGCTCGCCTTGGCCCAGGATCACTGACTCAGTCTGCCTGGGGACCACCGGGAATCCATCGGTATGCGTTACCGTCAATGTGTGGTTAGGCACGCCGACTCGGAACGCAGTATCTGATCCTGCGTTAATGATCCGCAGCCGGATTCGCTGTCCGGCGCGGTAATCCATTACTTGCGGGTCGGTGATGATCCTCCCGTTGATCAGATAGTAGGGGTCCTTCACGTCGCCGCCGTCATCGCCCATCGGTCGTGCCGGGGTAACGCCCGCATTGGATCCCATGTCGCCCATACTGGGCATGCCGGTCTTCACTAGGTTGGCGAAGACCTCGTCGACAGTGGTGCCGACGCCGTCGATCCAGTCGTCGAGCACCACAACGAGTTCCTCGTCGTAATCGGTTCCCTCCGTGGGATCTTCGATGATCAGCGGGCCGTAGAGGCCGCGGTCCAGTTGCAAACCGACGTGGGAATGATAGTAGTAAGTTCCCGCATCAGGTGGGACGAACTCGTAGGTGAAGCTCTCTCCCGGCTCGATGGCAGGTTGGGTCAGCACCGGGACACCGTCCATGGCGTTGGGGATCGCCAGGCCATGCCAGTGGATGGTGGTTCCCACCTCGTCAAGCCGGTTCGTCACGGCCGCGCGTAACCCCTGGCCCTTGCGGAGGCGGATTTCCTGGCCCGGCAGCCGATCGCCATAAGCCCACGTGTTAACCGTCACGCCGCCCAGGTCTAGTTCAGTTGCCACGGGCTGGAATGCGAAGTCGACGGTGCCGGCCGGGGCGACGGTTCCGGCCGGGGCTCGGGTGGATGCCGCCGGATCGGCAGGGCGCGGCGAACACGCTGCCGCCACGCCAGCCGCCAGCACCAGGAAGCCTCGCCTGTCGATCACGCCCAACACTCTCCTACCGTTGGCCCCCTAGTAGCGAACGGGTAAACTCAAGTCGTGGCCCGCCGTTGAACCGGCACGACTACAAACCGAGACCAATCATACTGATCGGCAGGCATCGGGATATGTGCCCGCGCGGGACGCGCAACCCGCCAATGGTGCCCTGGGCGGTGTTCTAGCGAAGTCGTTCTTTTCGAGCGATGATTCCGGCCTTACCCGCAGGATCGAGTGTGCGGTGTCCAGTTCGTAGTCGAGCATGTCTGCGCCTTGCTCGTGGTCGTCTAACCACTCGTCGGGTTGTGGGAGCCAGAGCGCAGCAAGCCACACAACGCTCAGGCTTGCAGGTAGGGCGCCCAGCGTTTGTCGAAGCCGGCTTTGCGAGCCGCGAGCTGCGCCGCCCGCTCCTCGGGTGTCACATGCACCGTGCCTGCCGGCAGATGGTCTTCGAGATCTTCGAGCTTGACCACCACAGATTGGACTCCCGGCGTGTCCATCGAAAAGGGATCGAGGTTCTGGAATCGCATGGAGATGATGCCCTGGTTGAGCCCGCCAGTCGAAATCCAGTTGGCCACAGTGGGATCAGCTATCGAGACCACCATCGTGTAGGTCCCATCCGGATTGGCGACGGCTTGGTCGTTGTTCAGGCTCGTCTGCTCGTTCCAGTAATCGTCGGTGATAGTCCAGTCGTTGTACACCGGAACGGTGAAGAATCCGGCGTTGCCCGGATCAATGGTCAGCACCAGGGCTTCGTCGTCAGCGAGTTGGAAGTAGCCGTTACTTTGCAGCTGGTTGGCCAGGAACTCTGCATTGCTCGCTGGTTGCGTCATCACGTTGGGATCCCGGAGGTCGCCGGTGTCGGGGTCGGTCGTCGCCAGCGCCATGTACTTGGCCTCTTCGTTGGCTCCCCTGACCAACATGATCAGGGCGGTCAGCGGCCCCCGCACAAAGGGTGTCTCGGCTATGGCGAGCGGGGGAATCAGCGACACCAGCGAGGTCAGGAACGGGCTGTCGTTGACCAGGGCGCCGAGGAACACGAACCCGCCCATTTGGGCGAACAGGCTGTTGCGTGGCCCCTCGACCCGGTGCACGGCGAGCTCCATCGGCTCCTCGATATCCCAGTCGCCCAGGGTGTTTCGGGCGGCGATGAGGGTGGAGCTGGAGGTCAGCTGCAGATGGTTGGTCTGCCCGGGTGCTGCCGGTTCACCACTGACGGTGATGACGAACGAACCGTCGTCGCTGACATCGATATCCTGCAGATTCAGGATCGTCGACGTCGTGCCGGCGAAACCCTCGAGAACACTGAACGTTGTGTCGGCGGGCATGCCTTCATACATGCGCCCGGTGAGCACGTACTCCGATGTCTTGTTGACCGGGATGAAGCGGTAAATGGTGTCCGGGTTGTCGTACAGCACGCGCGAGCCGTCGACATCGAGTCCGTACCAGTTGTGCGGGGGCGCGACCTGGGTGACCACCGCGGGATCCATGGGATTGAGAATCTGTTGCGAGAACGCTGCCGCCAGGGCGTATTCGTCGATCGCGTTGTCCAGTGCGTCCAGGTTCGCCGTATCGGGGCCGCCGACAAGGGCGAATTGCTCCTTAGCCGCCGAGAGGAAGCCGATGCGCAGAATGAGTTTCATGAAAGCCACCGGCAGCGACCCGGCAGTCTGCATCGCGATGTCCTCGCGGGCGATCTGCTCCGGGGTGCCCAACGGACTGACCTGATTGCTCAGCGGGCCGTCGTCGATGCTCGCGCTGCCCTGCGGCGGGACGGCCTGCACGGTGGCAGCCGGGCTGATGTCTACCCCGCTCGGGCGCCGGGCGTACCCCGCCAACGCCAATTCGGCGGGCACCGTCACTGGGGTCTCCGGATTTTCGGCGTCCGACCTGGCGAACGAGTCGGCGGCCGGAACCTCGACGACGGAGGTCTGCGTGACGGCCTGGATCTCCAGGTCGACGGGCTGGTCGTCGGCGGGGACGGTTTCCAGCGGCATACGGAAGCTGTCGTCGGGAGACTGCGAGGTGGAGTAGTTGGTCGATACACCATTGGTTTCCGACTCATCGCCGGAAGGGGCCGAATCGTCGGTATCGGTGAGTTTGCTGTCGGTGTCGTCGCTCTCTAATCCGCTCTGCGCGGGCGGCGCAGTGTCGTTGTCCCGGCTCTCAATGGCGCGGGTCGTATCTGAACTCGATGAGCCTGGGTCACTCGACGAGCCTGAATCGCTTGACGCACCTGAGTCGCTTGACGCACCCGAGTCGCTCGACGAGCCTGAGTCACTCGACGAGCCTGAGTCACTCGACGAACCTGAGGACGACGAGTCTGAGGACGACGAGCCCTCGGTGTCAGCGTGCGCTGCCGGCATGGCAAGGGCAGCGCCGACGCCGAGAAACATCGCGAGTGCGCCGACCCGGCCGATGAACTTGGCGTACCCAGTTGCAGGCGGTGACTCCTCGGCGAGCCCTTCGGCCGTATGGATCGGTGGACGACGCATCTCGCCTCCTAACAGCGTGGCAAGGATCACTAGGTCTAGATTAGGTCTAGCAGGAGTTATAGCCAAGAGCAACGTCGCCGCTGATGTGTCTCATCGCTGCGACAGAATCCGCTTGCACCGTGATGCCGGCAGTTGCCGTTCTACGTATCGATACGTGGCGCCAGCCGTACGAACGGCATCCTGAGCCCAACCTGCCGGAAGTCGGCCGCCGATCCGTCCACCGAATATCCCATGAGGCGCGGAAGGACGCGCTTGGCGGCCTTGGGGTGGCGCGCTGCGTAGCGGAGGAAGACTTCGGCCCCTTCCTCCTCGGCGAGCGGCAATGCCGATACTGCTAGTTTGCGCCCTCCGACGTTGATCTCGGCGTCTGGCGTCTCCAAAACGTTCCGGTACCAGGCGGCCGTCGGGCCCCAGCCAGATGCGACGACGAAACTGTCGTCGGCGTTCTCGTGTTCTACGACCTCCAGAACCACCAAACGGGGTTTGCCTGAGATCCGACCGCGGTGGTGCAGGAGAAGCAGTCGGTCGCCGAACATCCAGCCGAGCCCCAATCGGTACAGGTAGATGGGCAGGCGAAAAAGGAAGCGGCGCGCGCCTGAGGGTGGACCGATGTGCTTGATGACTTTCATCGTGTTCTTTCGTTGACGAGGGACCGTTCGTAGTCCTCACCCATCATCTTGGCGCACCTCAAGTTTCACAGGTGACGCGGCCGATCAACGCAGTGCTGGCGCCGCCGAAGCGGCCATCGCCGCTGTCGGCCGTCAAGGCCCGCTGGCCCGGGGATCAGAATTCTCCGGGCTGGTTCATATTCCTGGGGTCCTCGGGCCGCGGAGTTGCGAGACGTACGCTGCTACGAACGATGTGCGCCCAAGGAGATGCGGTCTCATGAGTCCTGCCGATGACGAACGATCGTCCGAAGCTACCGGCGACGAGGAACCGGACTACCGCTTCACCCTTGCAAACGAGCGGACCTTCCTGGCGTGGATCCGCACTTCGCTGGCACTGATCGCCGGGGGCATCGCTGTCGTACAGTTCGTGCCGGAATTCGGGATCGCCGGCGTACGGCATGGGCTCAGCCTGGTGTTGACCGCCGGGGGTGGGCTGTTGGCCGCGCAGGCAGTGCGGCGTTGGCAACTGGTGCAATCCGCGATGCGCCGCGATCAGGACCTGCCACGCACCCACGTGCCGTTGATGCTCGGCGGCGCGATCTTCGCGGTGACAGTCGTGGTGCTCGTGGTGGTGGTCGTCGGGCCACCGACTGGGCCCTGAGATGCCCGGCCGCGAACCCAGTAAGCCAGGCCTGCCGGCAGAACGCACGCTGTTGTCCTGGGAGAGAAGCGCATTGGGCTTCCTGGTAGGCGGCGCGCTGGTGTTGTTGCGCGAGCACGGTCCTCTCGGTCCCGGGCGGACCGCGCTGGCGCTCGCCGCGGCGCTGCTCGCGCTACTCGTCCTCGGCCTGGGCTACCGGCGGTCGCGACAGATCAGAACCAGTCCGGTGATTGCCGACCGAGTTGTCATGTTCCCCCCGCGGGTAGAGGTATTGCTTCTCGGCGGTGCCACAGTCAGCTTCTCGATGGCCATCCTGGTGGCGCTGCTGTTCTCACTGTGACCCTTCACCGATCGGTTCCTCAGCCCTACTGCGTATTGGCGCCCCCAAGGGAGTCGATCGCGGCCTTCAGCTTGGCCGCGGCTTCGTCGGCGACTTCGCGTAGTCCTGGCTCATCCGAGACCTGAACCATCACCTGGGGGTCCATCGCGTCGACGATTACCGCGTCGCCACCAGCGGTCGCGTCGGCGCGCACGACGACGTTACAGGGCAATAGCAACCCGATTTGGCGATCGGCGTTCACCGCACGGTGCGCCAGTGGCGGGTTGCACGCCCCGAGGATCAGATAGTTCTCCATGTCCTCGCCCAGCTTGGCTTTCAGAGTCGCCTTCATGTCGATCTCGGTCAGCACCCCGAAACCCTGTTCTGCCAAGGCTTTACGGGTTCTCTCGACCGCGTCCTCGAACGTCGTGCGCAGCGTCGTTGACAATGCGTAGCTCATAATTCCTCCGTACTCTCGTTAACAGTATTCAGGATCGGGCCGTTTCAGGCCAGGGCCAAGAACAGCTTCTCCAGCTCGGCCTCGGTCATCGGCTGCTTTCCGTCGTCGGCCTCTCCGGTCAGGCATTCCCGCAATCCAGTCGCGACAATCTTAAATCCTGCTTTGTCCAGAGCCCGTGACACCGCAGCCAGTTGCGTCACAACGTCCTTGCAGTCGCGGCCTTGTTCGATCATCGAGATCACCCCGGCAAGCTGGCCCTGGGCGCGGCGCAGCCGGTTGAGCACCGCGACGATCGCGTCCTCGTCACCAACCATGATGTTGCTCCTCTCGATCAACGAACGCTGAAGCGCTACGAATGTGTAAGGCCATGGTACCCGTAGGGGTATTCCTGGCAGTCATGGTGCGGCGGCCGATCCCAGTCTCGGAGCCCCGACAAGGCGGCGCAGAGGGCAGTGGCCATACCGTGTACACGCGAACGTCATGGCCGCGGCGATTGCCGTAAGTGCCACTGCGGCTATGCCGACGCCCAGGTGGATTTCCTGGGCCAAGATGACCGACGACATCGCGAGCACGAACCAGCCGAAGGTCTTTCGCAATGCATCGGGGTCGATCATCGCGGTCATTCGGGCGCCGACCAGGGCGCCCACGACGGCTGCGCCGGTCACGCCCAGCGCGACCGGCCAGTCGATCTGGACGCTGGACAGGTACCCGCCCAGGCCGGCGAACGACTTCATCGCGATCACGACCAGTGAAGTGCCGACCGCGACGGGCATCGGCAACCCGCCGAGCAGTGCGAGGGCGGGCACGACCAGGAAGCCGCCACCGGCGCCGACCAAGCCGGTCACCAGGCCGACGACCAGGCCCTCGGCGATGATCTTCGGCACCGGCAGGTGATGTCCGCCTGCGGCAGCGTCTGCGCCGTCTTCGCGGGTTTTCCGTCCCCGCAGCATCGCGATGGCGGTGGCGATCATCATGACGGCGAATCCGATGAGCAGGAAGGTGCCCGGAATGAAGCGCGCCAGCAATCCGCCGCCGTAGGCGCCGACCATTCCCGCTCCGCCGAATATCAGGCCGGTGCGCCATTGCACCCGGCCGGCCCGCGCGTGCGAGATCGCGCCGACCGCGCTCGTGACGCCGACCACCAGCAGGGAGGTTGCGATGGCCTGCTTGGCGTCCATGCCCGCGACGTAGGCGAGAAGCGGGACAGTCAGGATGGACCCGCCGCCGCCGAGCAACCCCAGCGCGACGCCGACGAACACGGCCAAGCCGATGGTGAGCCCGATCATGATCGGCTAGCCCGCGATCGGATCTGTGGGTTGGGAACCGACGAGCTGGGACACGACGGTCTGGGCATCGCAGGTAGCGCCGCGGTTATAGGGCAGCTTGGACAGTGCCATGCCCATCGCGCAGGTGTTGGTTAGTGACGCGAAAGTCAGTCCGCCACCGATCGCGGCGGCCACCCACTTGAACTTGGGGACGGCGACGCTGGCCAGAACGCTGGAGAGCACAACTGAGCCGGCGACGAGTCGGACTTGGCGCTCAAGGTCCCAGCGTTGGGCGCCGCGGTTGACCTCGAAGCCCTTGGCCTCCCAGGCGGAGATGCCGCCGTCGAGGATGTGCACGTTGGCCAACCCGACATTGCGCAGCGTCTCCTCGGCCTGGGCGGCACGCTGGCCCGAGCGGCAAACCGGGACGACGTCCTCGTCGAGATGCGCGATGATCTCATCGCGGTGCTCTCGCAGTAGATCCAATGGCACGTTGTAGGCCCCGGCGATGTGGGCGGTCTCGAACTCGCCGGGGGTTCGGACGTCGAGCACCCGAGGCGGGGTGGCTGAACCGAGCAGGTCGCTGAGGTTCTGCGAATCCATGATGGCGGGCGCGGTCATTGAGAGGCCCTTTCGGTGGTGCAGGTCGGGTCAGTGGAGCAGTTTGGGAAAGCTACCCGATACCAGCGGGGGTATGCTTAGGCCTCATGTTACACATACCCCATGGGGTACACGCAACCCGGGAATGCTCAGTCTCCCGGACGACTTGATATACCCACGGGGGTATAGCTACCCTTTACCCAGAATGCACGAGCACCCGCCGAACGAAAGGACTGACGACGTGAAGTTCATCCAGTACTACCTGGACTGCCTTTCCCATGCGTCGTATTTGATTGCCGACGAAACTACTCGGCGCGCAGTCGTTGTCGATCCGCAGCGCGATGTGTCCGAGTACCTGTCCGACGCCAAGGAGTTCGGTTACACGATCGAACTCGCCATCGAGACACACTTCCACGCCGATTTCCTGTCGGGCCATTTGGAGTTGGCAGAGGCCACCGGAGCGAAGATCGTGTACTCCTCGGTCGCCGAGACCGAGTTCGAGTCGATGGGTGTTGCCGACGGCGAACGCTATTCGCTGGGCGAGGTGACACTGGAGTTCCGCCACACCCCCGGCCACACCCCCGAGTCGATGAGCATCGTGGTGTACGAGCACGCGGGGGACGAGGTGCCCTACGGCGTGCTGACCGGCGATGCGCTGTTCATCGGTGATGTCGGTCGGCCAGACCTGCTGGCCTCGATCGGGTTCACGCGTGAGGAATTGGCGGACAAGCTCTACGACTCACTGCACAACAAGCTGATGACGCTGCCCGACGCCACCCGGGTGTACCCGGCGCACGGCGCGGGTTCGGCCTGCGGCAAGAATCTGTCGACCGAACTCTGGTCGACCATGGGGGAGCAGAAGGAGACGAACTACGCGCTGCGCGCGCCCGACAAGGCCACCTTCATGGAGCTGGTCACCGAAGGGCAGCCTCCCGCGCCGAACTACTTCGTCTACAACGCGGTCCTCAACCGTAAGGACCGTGAGCTGCTGGACGAGACCGAGATGCCGACCGCGATGACCTATGAGCAGGTCCTCGACGCGCTCGGACAAGGCGCCGTCCTGATCGACGGCCGCAGCCCTGAAGAGTTCGCCACCGGCCATCTGCGTCAGGCCATCAATATCGGGCTGGACGGCCGCTATGCCGAGTTCGCCGGGTCGGTCCTGCCCTCCGACGTCGACATCGTGCTGTTCACCGAGCCGGGCCAGGAGTTGGAAGGCAAGAACCGGCTCGCCCGTATCGGCTTTGATCGGGTGATCGGCTATCTTGACCAGCCGTTCGAGGCGATGTTCACCCACCGTGACGACGTTGCGGCCGCATCGAGGTTGACTGCGAAGGTCTTCGACCAACGGGCCTCGAAGCTGACCGACCTGCAGATCGTCGATGTGCGCAACCCGGGTGAGGTCGCCGAAGGAGCCATCCCGAACGCGATTGCCATCCCGGTCGGCCAGTTACCGACCCGGCTGATTGAACTGGACGCCGCCAAGCCGACTGTCGTGTATTGCGCGGGGGGTTATCGGTCCTCAGTGGCTGCGAGCCTACTGCGGCAGCGCGGTTTCGCCGACGTTAGCGATATCCTGGGTGGCTATGGCGCCTGGGATGACGCCGTTTAAGAAGCCGCACCCCGCTAGAACCTTTAGGCGCTAGAGCATCTAGGCGAAAGGCGGGGCAAGAAGGGAACAGCAACACTATGGCCACCGCGAATACCACCGCGAAACATCAGATACTCATTGTGGGCGGGGGATCCGCCGGAATTTCGGTCGCCGCCCGACTGCTACGCAAAGGGCACTCCGACGTCGCGGTCATCGAACCGTCCGACATGCACTACTACCAGCCGCTATGGACCCTCGTGGGTGGCGGCCAGGCGAAGGCATCGACGACCGCACGGTCGGAGGCCTCGGTAATGCCCAAGGGCGCGACGTGGATCAAGAACGCCGCGGCGACCGTCGACCCCGTTGGCAGAACGGTTACCTGCACCGACGAGGCGACCTACGAATACGACGTGCTCGTGGTCTGCCCCGGTATCCAGCTGGACTGGAACAGAACGGAGGGGTTGCAGGATGCACTCGGCAAGGATGGTGTGTCCTCGAATTACCGGTTCGACCTAGCCCCGCGCACGTGGGACTTCATCCGCAACTTAGGTTCGGGCAGTGCGGTCTTCGCGATGCCCTCGGGGCCGA
>CAXMSM010000363.1:0-7821 GCA_964195655.1 uncultured Gammaproteobacteria bacterium
CACCCGGATGCCGCGCCGGTGCGCCGCGTCGAGCAACTCGACAAAGTCCTCGACGGTGCCGAACTCGGGTAGCACCTTGTAGAAATCGCGGATGTCGTAGCCACCGTCACGCAAGGGCGAATCGTAGAACGGCGGGAGCCAAAGACAGTCCACACCAAGCCACTTCAGATAGTCGAGGCGTTCGGTCAGGCCGCGTAGATCTCCGGCGCCATCGGAGTTCGAATCATAGAACGCACGGACCAGCACCTCGTAGAAAACGGCGCTCTTGAACCAGGTGCGGTCCTCTGGCAGCGCGCGGGCATGGCTGAAGTCGTCGGCGTTCGGATGCTCGACCGAGCGGCCCTCAGGGCCAACCTCGACGTGGCTGCCTTCCGCATGTTCTGCTGGGCGGGTGCGGGTGAAGTCGTCCATACGGTTTTCAAACATACCCAGCTGCGCGCCCCGCGTCGCCACACACGCGCTATCGTGCCGACGTGACGTCCGGTAGTTCGACCCGTGATCATGGCGACCCGGGAGACGCACCAACCGTGCCGCCCCCGCTGACCGACCCGGTCAACACGGTGCGCCCATCGGCGGCCGAGGAAGCCCGCACCATCGCCGCGTCAACGAACACGGGCACGCTGGCCACCCTGACGGCCGACGGTGACCCGTGGGCGTCATTCGTCACCTACGGGCTGCTCGGCGGCGCTCCTGTGCTGTGCGTGTCGAACCTTGCCGAGCACGGCCGCAACCTCGCCGGCGACCGCCGGGCCAGTATTGCGATCGTGGCACCGGGCACCCCTGCCGATCCACTGGCAAGTGGTCGCATCACCCTGGCGGGACACGTCGAGGAGCCCGGTGGTGACGAGCGCATCGCCGCCCGCGAGGCGCATCTGTCGGCCGTGGCCGCCGCGAAGTACTACATCGACTACAGCGATTTCTCGTTGTGGGTGTTGCGGGTGGCGCGAGTGCGCTGGGTGGGAGGCTATGGACGGATGGATTCCAGCAGCGGCCAGGCGTATGCCGAAGCGCAACCCGACCCGGTCACGCCGTTGTCGGCCGAAGCTGTGGCACACCTGAACGACGACCACGCCGATGCGCTGGCCGCGATGGCGCAAGTACTGGGCGGGTACCCCGACACCACCGCAGCGGCGTGCACCGGCGCCGACCGGTACGGTCTGGATCTGCGACTGACCACCGAGCGGGGCCTGGCCTACGCGCGCGTCGGCTACGCACATCCGATCGACTCCATTAGTGAATTGCGTTCGGCAACAATCGATTTAACGCGGCGGGCAAGCCAGGGATAGCTTGTTCCGGCCGGTGCAATACGATCAGGGGTATGCCTGAGCAGACTTCGTCTTCCGACCTTTCCGGGCGTCCTGAGACCTGGCGGGCAGCGTTCGACCTGATCCGCACCCGCGGCTATGAGCGTCGCGAGGAGCCCTTCCGGCTGGCCAGTGGTCAGCTCAGCCGCGACTACATCGACGGAAAGTACGCGGTCGACACCGGTGAGCGGCTGACGATCGTCAGCCGTGCGGTCGCCGACCTGGCTGCGGACAACGGTGTCGAGTTTGATGCGGTAGGCGGTCTCACGATGGGTGCCGACCCGCTGGCGCATGGGGTGGCGATGGTCACCGGCAAAGCCTGGTTCTCGGTACGCAAGGAACAGAAGCAGCGCGGACGTGAGCAATGGATCGAAGGCACCCGGCTACAACCCGGCACCAGGGTGCTACTCGTCGACGATGTGATCAGCACTGGTGGATCCACTGAGATCGCCCTTGGTCGGGTCACCGCGGTTGGCGCTGTGGCGGCCGGGGTGATCCCGATGGTGGACCGCGGCGACATCGCCGCCAGGCGTTTCGCCAAGCACGGTGTGCCGTTCTATGCATTGGTCAGCTACCGCGATCTGGGTATCGACCCGGTCCAAGACGTGTGAGCCCCGCCCGCCCGCAAGCCGCCCGCAAGCCGCCCGCCCGCCCAAACCAACAAACGGGCGAGAAAGTGCGAGTACACCACGCCATTTCGTCGTTCTCGGCGGTATGAGGCGATCCACGCCTCGCCCAATGACCATGTCAGCCGATCGCGGCGCTCCAGTTGTCCGCGAGATACTTTGAGGCCGCTTCGGTCTGCCGGGGTGTCGGCACGGACGCTGGTCCGTCGACGATCGGGACCGTAGCCGCCACCGCAGGGTCGAGCGTGCCATCAATGATCATGTTGTCGGCCCGCACCGGTCGCACGCCACCAGCGGCGAACAGGTTCTGGCCCTCATCGCTGTAGAGGAACTCCTGCCACAGCCGGGCCGCCGCGGGATGCGGCGCGTCTTTGTTGATCGCCTGGTAGTAGTAGCCGGCCACAATGTGGTCCGGCGGAACGACAACCTGCCAGGTGGGCAGCTCCTTGGTCTCGCTGGCATTGGTGTAGTTCCAGTCGATCACCACAGGTGTCTTCCCAGATTCGA
This sequence comes from uncultured Gammaproteobacteria bacterium, assembly GCA_964195655.1. Classification (GTDB taxonomy): domain Bacteria; phylum Actinomycetota; class Actinomycetes; order Mycobacteriales; family Mycobacteriaceae; genus Mycobacterium. Next base: position 2,438 of record CAXMSM010000363.1, read on the forward strand.
TGGTGGCCGGCGTCGGGTCGACCGGCAGGAAGTTGCCCACTTCATTCAGCTTGCGGAAAAACTCGACGCCGGGCGCGATGTCGTCGAGCGAACCGCCCTGGGACAGGGCGACCATCAAGACCCCGGAGAACGCCGCACCAGCCCGTCTGGGGTCGCCGTTGAGCGCCACCTTGCCCTGGAATTCGGGCTTGAGGAGATCGTCCACACTGGTGACGGGAGGCACCACAGCCGAGTCGAACCCTATCGACATGTAGCCGCCGTAGTCGTTTACCCAGGTACCGTTCGGGTCCTTGAACGCGACCGGGATGTCGTCGAATGTTTCGACCTTGTACGGCGCGAACATCGAGGTGTTCGCCAGCGCAACGGACTGGCCGAGGTCGAACACATCGGGTGCGGTCGAGCGGCCCCTTTGCTGGTTAGCAGCGTTGATCTCATCCTCGCTGGACGCGTAGGGCTGCGCCGAGTTGACCTTGATACCGTACTTGTCTGAGAAGGCCCTGACGATCGCGCCATAGTTGGCCCAATCCGGTGGCAACGCAATCACATTGAGATCACCCTCGGCCTTCGCCGCCTCGATCAGCCCCTCCATGCCGCCGAAGTCCTCGGCGGAGGTGGCCTCACCGGCCTTGACTCCCGACGACGTCTGCGCGCCCGAGTTGTCTTTTTCGGCGGGTGCGCACGCCACCGCACCCGCGACGAACAGCGCGGACGCCGCGCAGACTGCAACGCTGGACACCCTGTGCAGCAACCGTGTGGTGTTGCGCGAAGTGTTCATGCCGAACCTTCCGATGAGGGGCCGTGGGAACCTTACCGTGGAGCTGTGGTGAATTTCGATGGTGCACCTCACGGCGCCTAGCCAACATCGAGCACAACGCTGCGGTCAACCTGCTGGTCGATCACTACCGCGACGACTGGACGCGGTTGTGGTGGGTGCGCGTCGACGGCACCGCACCGATCCATCGCGGGGAGATGGCGGCCGGGTACGCGCTGCTTCGCGCGAAGTATGCCCAGTACCGGAGGGTCGAGCTGGACGGCCCGGTCATCACCGTCCGAATCCTCCGTTGGTCGTCCTGGGGGGCCTGACCACCGCTCAAGGGCTGACCTTCACCCTCGCTGCGCGAGCACCTTCACCCTCGCTCCGCGACCACCGCCTCCAATTGCTCCTCGTAGGCCCCCTCATCCCTGCCCAGCGCGATGGTCGCGGCCGCCATCGCCAGTGTCGAGACCGCGATCGCGACTGCGTCCCAGCGTCCGACCTCGAGGTGCTCGCCGAGCACGACGGCGCCGATCAGCACCGCAATCACCGGTTCGAGCACCAGCATCGTCGGCACCGACGTCTGCAGCGACCCGGCGTGGAAAGCCGACTGCTGCAGCAGCATCGCCAACACCCCCAGCAACGCCAGCAGGTACAGCACGGGAGCGGTCAGCACCGCCCGCAAGCCGTCATTGGTCAACACGTGCATGACAAGTTTGGTGAGCACCGCAACGACGCCAAACAGCACCCCCACCGCCACGGCCAGCAGCACAGCGCGGCGCCAGCCGACTACTCGAGTCGCGACCAGCACGCAGGCCGACACTGCCGCTGTGCAGACCACCGCGACGACTGCCGAAGACGTCAGCGACGCTTCGTAATTCCCCGGACGAGCTTTGGCCAGAACCACGAACACTGCGAGCGCGACCGTGAGCAGCATGGCCCACGCCCACTCACCCCGGGTCACCCGCCGATGCGCAAGCCGAGCGCTAAGCGGCAGCGCGAACAACAGTGCCGAAGTCAGGATGGGCTGCACCAGCAGCAGCGACCCGTTGGCCAGCGCAAGCGCCTGGAACACGAAGCCGGAGATCGCTGCCGCGGTACCCGCCCACCACAACGGGCGGCGGATCAGCGTCTGAATCATCAAGGGGCTGACCCCGAGGTCAGCGGGCACGTCGATGGTGGCCCGCTGGCGAACCACGATTCCGATCGCCAGGAACAACGCGGCGAGCAGCGCCAGCAGCACAGTCAAACCATGGCCGACGACTATGCCTCCCACAGCGTCGAGCTCCCTTCACTTCGGTGTGCGACCAACAGCCGGCCGTTTTGGCAGTGCGGTGAAGATTGCCTCACGTCAAAGGTGCGGCAGCGTCCGATGCCGCCGGATCGGTTCCCGCCCCGGCGGCTGCTGCGGCGGCGGAAGCAGCGGCTCCCGAGGCTGCACCGCCAGCGTCGTCGGCGCCTGGGTGCTGAGCTCCAGAGGTTCGCCGGCGTGGCGGATGGTCAGCGCTCCGTGTGGACCGTCGCGAAGCGTATAGGTGACCGTCGCATGGTTGACTTCGACAGTCACCCGAAAATCACGCCAGCGCAACCGAAACCGCAATCTTGTGATGGCAGCCGGCAAGTGCGGGTCCAGCGCCAGCACACCCTCGTCGTCGCGCAGGCCGCCGAATCCGCCGACGAGGGCGGTCCAACTCCCCGCCAGAGATGCGAGGTGCAGGCCGTCCCCGGTGTTGTTGTGCAGGTCGCGCAAGTCAACCAGCGCCGCCTCGTAGGTGTAGTCGTGAGCGAGCTCCAGATGGCCGACTTCGGCGCACATGACCGCCTGAGTGCACGCCGACAGCGACGAATCCCGAGTGGTGCGCCGCTCGTAGTAGTCGACGTTGCGGGCCTTCTGCTCGGCGGTGAATGCGTGACTCTGCCACTGCATCGCCAATACCAGGTCGGCCTGCTTGATGACTTGCGCGGGGTATAGACGCACGTACGGTTCATGCAGCAGCAGAGGATACTTCGTAGTGTCGGTGAAGTCCCACTCGCGCAGTGTAGTGAAACCTTCGCACTGTGGATGAACGCCCAACTCTTCGTCATACGGGATGTGCACGGCGTTCGCGGCGTCACGCCAGGCGGCGGCCTCCTCGGTGTCGACCCCCATGTCGGCAGCGGCATCGGAATGCCGGGTGCAGGCGTCGGCCGCGATGCGCAGGTTCGCGGCGGCCATCAAGTTGGTGAACACGTTGTCCCGCACGATCGCGGTGTATTCGGCGGGCCCGGTCACGCCGTCGATTCGCCAGCCGCCGTGGCGATCATGGTGCCCGAGCGACAACCACATCCGCGCGGTGTCGACGAGCACCGCTAGCCCGCATTCCTGTTCCAGCGATTCGTCGCCGGTCACCACCCGGTACCGCTCGAATGCCATCGCGATGTCGGCGTTGATGTGGAAGGCAGCAGTGCCTGCAGGCCAGTACCCCGAGCACTCCTCGCCGTGGATGGTGCGCCACGGGAAGCTGGCGCCCGCCAAGTCGAGTTCGGCTGCGCGGTCGCGAGCCAGATCCAGCGTCGACGCGCGCCACCGAAGGGCATCGGCAGCCGCGTCGGGAACAGTGTAGGTAAGCACCGGAAGTACGAAACCCTCTATGTCCCAGAAGGAGTGGCCGTCGTAGCCGGTACCCGTCAGCCCCTTGCCCGCGATGGCGCGACGCTCGGCACGGGCACCGGCCTGCATGACATGGAAAAGCCCGAACCGCACCGCCTGCTGGCAGTCGGGATCGCCATCCACCTCAACATCGGCGGAGTCCCAGAAGTCGTCGAGATACACTCGCTGCGCATCGAGCAACCCCTGCCAGCCGGTGTAGCACGCACTCGCGATGGCGGCGGCGGCCTGGTCGCGCAGCGCCGGGCGGGAACGCAGGCTGGACCAGCCGTAGGCGAGGTACTTGACAAGGCGCAGCCGTTCGCCGGCCTTCAGCTCACACACGACAGTGGTGCGCGCCCAGTCATCACCGGCAGCGCCGCTGACCTCTACGCGGCCGGGCGCCTCCACTATGTGGTCCATCGCGGCGGCGATCATCAGTTCCGTCCCGCGGGTTCGGTGGATCAGTAGTGCCCCGCGATCACTGACCTCGTGTTGAACTGCTTCGAGCGGATGGACCAGCACCGCCGCCACGCGCGGATCGCTCGACCGCGCCGGCTGATCCTCGTTGGCCACCAGCTCGGATTGCAGCGTGACGCGCACATCATCGACCGCCTCGACCTCGTATTCGATGGCGGCGAGCCCCCGCTGCGCCAGTGAGACCAGCCGCGTTGAGTTCACTCTTACCTGCTCGCCGGCCGGTGATCTCCACTCGGCAGCGCGGGTCAGTGTGCCCGCCCGTAAATCGAGAGTTCTTTCGTGCGAAAGCAAGTCCCCGTATCGAATATCGAAAGGTTCGTCCCCGACCAACAGCCGGATCAGCTTGCCATTGGTGACATCGACGATGGACTGTCCATCCTCGGGATAGCCGTAGCCCCTTTCGGCATGCGGCAGCGGGCGAACCTCATAGAACCCGTTGAGGTAGGTGCCTGGAAGACCGTAGGGCTCACCCTCGTCGAGATTGCCCCGTAACCCGATATGGCCGTTGGAAAGCGCGAACAACGACTCAGTCTGCGCCAGCCGGTCGACCTGCAGCGACGTCTCGCGGACCTGCCAGGGCTCGATCGGGAACGTTTCGTCGTCAAACGTCATTTCGTCAGCAACTCCCCGAGGTCGGTGACGACAATGTCGGCGCCATTGTCCCGCAACGCTTCTGACTGTCCCACCCGGTCGATTCCGACAACCAGGCCGAAGTTTCCGGCGCATCCGGCGGCAACGCCGGACAAGGCATCCTCGAACACCGCCGCGGCGGCCGGCGCGACCCCAAGAAGGTTCGCGGCATGCAGAAACGAGTCCGGCGCGGGCTTTCCACGGATGTTCTCGTTACGCAGCGTGACGCCATCGACCCGCTGCTCGATGTAGGTGTCCAGCCCGGTCAGTTCCAGAATCTCTCGGGCATTGGCGCTCGAGGACACCACCGCGCGCCGCAGGCCCGCCTCGGCCGCGGCCTGCAGATAGCGTCGGGATCCCTCGAACACCGTCACACCGTCGGTGTGCAATTGCTGCAGGAACAGAACGTTCTTGCGCCCGCCCAGCTCCGTCACCGTCTCGCCGTCGACGATGAGGCTGCGGCTGTCCAGAAACGAGCGAATCCCGTCCTCCCGCGGCTTTCCGTCGACGTAGCTCCCGTAGTCAGCGCCAGCATCGAACGGCACGAACCGCTCCCCAGAAGACGCAGCGCGAGCGTGCAGATACTCGTCGAACATCGCTTTCCACGCGCGCCGGTGCACGCTGGCGGTATCGGTGAGTACACCGTCGAGGTCGAACAGACAGGCAAGTATCCGGTCGGGCAGGCCGAGCATCACCCACTCATACCCCGTCACGCCCCGGATGAAGGGGAAACACGCGGGTGGTGATCTAGCTGACGCCGAACATCGCCCGCAACTCGGTGGTACGCCACCAGATCAGCGCGACGAACGTCACGACCACTGCGACTGTCGCGCTCGCCTGCACCAGGTTCCGCTGCTGCCGGGGGGCGTAGGCATACGCGGCGGCCACCGCAGC
>CAXMSM010000364.1:0-6450 GCA_964195655.1 uncultured Gammaproteobacteria bacterium
GCCCTGCTCGACGAACACGACGCCGATAATGATGAGGAGCGCAGCGATGCACACCATGGTGAAGACCATGCCGCCTCGGCTGTCCAGGATGCCCTTGCCCTCGCCGGGAATGGCGGAGGCGATGCTGGAGAAAATCAACAGGGACATGCCGTTACCGACGCCACGCTCGGTGGCGATTTCGCCCATCCACATGAGCAGTGCCGCGCCGGCGGTCATCACAATCACCATCACCGCGAGGGTGGTGAGGTTCAGTCCGTCGCCCTGGCCCTGGATGATCTCGAGAGAGCAGCCCTGAAGCAGCCCGCCATTGGCGGCCAGCGCCACGACGCTGGTGGCCTGCAGCATCGCCAGTGCGATCGCCAGGTACCGCGTGTACTGCGTCAGTTTGGCCTGGCCTGCTTGCCCCTCCTTCTTCAGCTGCTCGAAGCGCGGGATCACCACGCCCAGCAACTGCACGATGATGCTCGCGGTGATGTAGGGCATGATGCCTACCGCGAACACCGACAGCTGCAACAAGGCACCACCGGAGAACAGGTTGATCAGCGAATAGATCTGCCCTGATTCACCGCCGCTGACCTGGGCGATGCACTGTTGCACGTTGGGATAGTTGACGCCCGGGGACGGAACCGAGGCACCGATTCGGTAGAGAACGACGATACCCAGCGTGAACAGGATCTTTCGTCTCAGGTCCGGGGTTCTGAGCGAAGAGATGAAAGCCGAGAGCACTCTTTCCTCCTGCACGGCCGAGTTGACGATCGCGGCGTGCTCTTTGCTGGCGTGACCAGCGTCGTGGGTAAGTCGTGGTTAGGTTGCGCGCGCAACGGCAGGAGCAGGCATACCGCCTGCGCAAGTCACACGTTCAAACAGCTTACGAGACTAACAGTTGCATCTTCACCGCCCCGAATCCGAGTGCACAAACGATCTGATTGGTATCGAGAGCGCTTGCGCGCGGAGATAGCCGCACGAACCGGTCAATCCGGCGGGAAGCGTAGAGTCGATTTCGGCTCGTTACCTCACCTAACTAAGACCGATTCTGCACAGGGGTCCGCAATGGCACGCACCGAGAACGACACATGGGATCTGGCGTCGAGTGTGGGAGCCACGGCGACCATGGTCGCCGCGGCCCGCGCGATTGCGTCCGTGGATCCGCGCGGGCTGATCAACGATCCGTTTGCCGCGCCTCTGGTCCGGGCGGTCGGCCTGGATTTCTTTACCAAGATGCTCGACGGCGAGCTGGACCCGTCGCAAATTCCTGGCGGCTCGCTCGAGCGCGTGCAGTCGATGATCGACTCGATGGCGGTGCGCACGAAGTTCTTCGACGACTACTTGATGGCGGCCACCGCGACCGGTGTGCGACAAGCGGTCATCCTGGCCTCCGGGCTGGATGCACGGGCCTACCGGTTGCCCTGGCCTGACGGCACCGTTGTCTACGAGATCGACCAACCCGACGTCATCGCGTTCAAGTCGCAAGCGTTGGCCGACCTGGGCGCCGATCCCACTGCTACGCGGCGGACAGTGTCGATCGATCTACGCGAGGACTGGCCGGCGGCGCTGCGGACGGCGGGGTTCGACCCAACCCAACCGACGGCATGGTTGGTCGAAGGGCTGCTGATCTACCTGCCACCGGATGCCCAGGACCACCTGTTCGACCTGGTCACCCAGCACTCTGCGGCGGGCAGTTCGGTGGGGACCGAATACGCTCCGGGCATAGTAGATTTCGATGCCGAGAAAGCTCGTGAGATGACGGCGCCGCTGGCCGAACACGGTCTCGATATCGACATGCCGTCGCTGGTGTACGCGGGAAAACGCAGCCACGTGATGGAGTACCTGAGCCAAGGTGGTTGGCAGGTAGCGGGGTCAACACGTGATGAGTTGTTCGAGAAGTTCGGTCTACCCGTACCGAAGACTGACGACGACGATGTCCTCGGGGAGATCGTCTACGTCAGCGCGCACTTGGCCCACTCGAACTAGAACCGCCACTCCCCGAGCCACAGTGCGTTGGATCCGCTCAACGACCTTTGCGTGCTGTCGACGGCCCCTGTCAACGTTGCCGCTACCAGCGCACCCGCCGCGTCAGGCAGGGAGGCGGCCGCGGGCTGCGAAGAAGGCTTGGGCCACAACATATCTCGGAGTGACGAGCCCGGTAGGTTCTTGGTGGTGACCTTGTCGTCCGGATCGATGCCGGCGAGAACCTTGGCCCGCCGGATCGCGGTACGCAGGCCACCGAGTTCGTCGACCAGACCGCGCTCGGCCGCGTCGGCCCCGGTCCACACCCGACCCCGGGCGACCCCGTCGACCTCCTCGACGCTCAGACCCCGACCGTCGGCCACCCGCTGGATGAAGTCGGAGTAGAACAGGTCCGCTTCCGCCTCGACCAGTGCGTGCTGCTCGTCGGTGAACGGAGCGTTGACCGACCAGGCGTCAGCGTTGGAGTTGGTGCGAACGCCGTCAGACCCGACACCCAGGCGCCCCTTGAGTTCGGCTGCCACCAACTTGCCCGTGACCACCCCGATCGAACCGGTGATGGTGCCGGGATTGGCGACGATCTCGTTGGCGGACATCGAGACGTAGTAGCCGCCGGACGCCGCGACGGCACCCATCGAGGCCACCACCGGCTTGCCGGCCGCCCGGGCCCGAACGACTTCCCGCCACACGGTCTCCGACCCGGTCACCGACCCACCGGGGCTTTCCACCCGGAGCACGATCGCGGCGACGTCCTCGTCCGCGACGGCTTCGCGCAGTGCAGCCGCGATGGTGTCACCTCCGGCGCTCGGGGAGCCCAGCGGCGACATCTGACGGCCGCGTCCGCTGACGATTGGCCCGGCCAAGGTGACGACTGCGATCGTCGGCCGCCGCTTGAGCCCCGGTAACGGTACCGACGGCCCCTTGGCTCTGGCGTAGCGCGCAAGGAACAACCTCGGTGGTGCGTCCCCGCCGTCGGCGTCAATGATCGAGCCGTCGGCATCGGCCATATCCGCAGGGCTTTCCTGAGAGTCCGCAACCGCGCCGCTCAGTTGCGCAATTCGCGCGTAGGCCTCGTCGCGGAACCCGACATGGTCGACGAGGCCGGCGGTCAGTGCATCGTCACGCAGCACTGGCGCCTTGTCGGCCAGCGCATCCAGTGCGGCCGCCTCGATACCGCGCGAGGCCGACACCGCCTGCCACACCTGCGCGTGCAGGCTCTCGACAAGTCGGGTATCGGCCTGGCGATGGGCGTCGGTGTAGCTGTCTTCGGTGAAAACATTTGCCGCCGATTTGTACTCGCCGCGGGCGATGAACTGTGCCTCCACCCCGACCTTGGCGAGAGCATCGCGCAGGAACAGCGCACTGGTGGCGAATCCCACCAACCCGACGGTCCCCGAGGGCTGCATCCACACCTCGCCGAAACCGGAGGCCAGGTAATAGGACAGCGTGCCTGGATATGTCTCGGCCCAGGCGACGGACGGCTTGTGGGCCGAGAACGCCACGATGGCCGCGCGCAGTTCCTGAACCGGACCGGGCGAGGCCGCCGGGATCTGGATACGGGCGATAAGACCCGCGACCCGTGGATCCTCGGCGGCGCGTTGGATGGCCTCGACCGCCTCTTGCAGCAGCAATGGCTTACCCGCACCGTTGATCAGCACCAGAGGATCAAAACCACTGGTCTCCGCGGGTGCCGCCTGGAGATCGAGTTCGAGGATGCAGCCGTTGGGTATGCCGCGATGTCGGGCGGTGTCCACCCGTCGGGCCAGCGCCCGTACGTCGTCGGCACCGGGGATAGCGGGCAGGAAAGAGAACATGCGGTTCAGACTACCGATGCACTCCGCTCTGCATGGGCGGCCTTAGCGGCCGATGAACCGCCCATACTGCGGGCAGTAGACGGCAACCGAGGCACGCATCAAACCCACTGCCTGGTCGCGGTTCATGCCGTTGTCGGCCAAGGTGCGCACCACGCCTCGCACCGCGGGCACCGGGTTGACGTTGCCGACCACACCCGACTTGAGCATTGCGCAGACTTGGGCGCCCACCTCGGGCAGATCGGTGTCGGGCGCGATCTCAATGCCCAGCGTGCCCACGGCCTCGGTGAATACCTCGTCGGGAGTCTCAGCATGAGCGGACCCTGCGCCGGCGAACATGGCGAAGCCCGCGGCGACCATAGCTACGGCGACGGCGTGGCGGTGACGGGTCATGGGCATCTCCTGAGTATCGGTATACACAGTCTCATCGCGCATGCAGGGGGTGACGTTACCGCCAATCAGAGCTCGGTGGCGGTGCCACCTGCGGCGGTGATCTTTTCCCGCGCGCTGCCACTGAACTTGTTGGCTGTTATGTCGACCTTGACGGTTAGCTTTCCGTCGCCGAGCACCTTCACCAGTGCGCTCTTGCGCACCGCGCCGGCAGCCACCAACTCATCGACGCCGACAGTGCCGCCCTTGGGGAACAGCTTGTTGATGTCGCCGACGTTGACGACCTCGTACTCGGTGCGGAAGCGGTTGGTGAAGCCCTTGAGCTTCGGCAGCCGCATGTGAATCGGCATCTGGCCACCCTCGAACGTCGCGGGGACGTTCTTGCGCGCCTTGGTGCCCTTCGTGCCGCGGCCGGCGGTCTTGCCCTTGGAGCCATCGCCGCGACCCACGCGGGTTTTGGCCTTCTTCTCTCCCGGGGCGGGACGCAGATCGTGCAGCTTGATCGTCATCGTGTTAGACCTCCTCAACCGTCACGAGATGGTGGACGGTCTTGATCAGCCCACGGGTCTGGGAGTTGTCCTCCCGGACCACGGACTGGCGGATCTTGCGCAGACCGAGAGTGCGCAGCGACTCACGCTGTTTCCAGCGCGTACCGATGGTGCTGCGCATCTGGGTGATCTTGAGTTCTGCCATGGTGGTTATGCCGTTCCCTCACGCGCTGCACCGGCGGCCAGAGCCTCCGCCTCACGGCGGGCCCTGAGCATCCCTGCGGGCGCTACGTCTTCGATCGGCAGGCCGCGGCGGGCCGCGACCTCTTCTGGACGCTGAATGAGCTTCAACGCAGCAACGGTCGCGTGAACGACGTTGATCGCGTTGTCGCTGCCGAGCGACTTGGCCAGAATGTCGTGCACGCCGGCGCATTCCAGCACCGCACGGACGGCGCCACCGGCGATCACACCGGTACCGGGGCTGGCCGGGCGCAGCATGACCACACCGGCCGCAGCCTCTCCCTGCACCGGGTGCACGATCGTGCCACCGATGAGCGGAACCCGGAAGAAGCTCTTGCGTGCCTCTTCGACGCCCTTGGCGATCGCGGCGGGAACTTCCTTGGCTTTGCCGTATCCGACACCCACCATGCCTTTGCCGTCGCCGACGATCACCAACGCGGTGAAGCTGAACCGGCGGCCACCCTTGACCACCTTGGACACGCGATTGATCGTGACAACGCGCTCGATAAAGTTGCTCTTGTCACCACCGTCGCGGCCACGGCCGCCACCGCGGTCGTCACGGCGGCCACCGGAGCGGCCTCCCCTACCGTCGCGACCTTCTGCGCTCGAAGGCCCGCTGGCTCCAACAGCCTGCTCGGCCATCATGCAATCCTCTCGGTCATCATCATCAAGGTCATCAGAACTTCAGCCCACCTTCGCGCGCGGCGTCGGCCAAGGCCGCGATACGTCCTCCGTAGGTGTATCCACCGCGGTCGAACACGACCTCGTCGATACCTGCGGATTTCGCGCGCTCGGCGATGAGCTGACCGACCCGTGCGCTGTGGGCCTTCTTGTCTCCGTCGAGGGCACGCACGTCGGCTTCGATCGAAGACGCCGAGGCCAGCGTGACACCATCCAGATCGTCCACCAACTGTACGTGGATGTGCCGCGCTGAGCGGTTGACCATCAGACGGGGCCGCTCAGCGCTGCCGGAGACCTTCTTACGCAGCCGTGCGTGCCGGCGCAGCCGCGACCTGCGTCGCGTCTCGGAGACGTTCTGTCCCACCGGTTTGCGCACGGTACCTTTGGTACCCGCGATGTCTTTGGTAGCCATTTACTTACCCGTCTTTCCGACCTTGCGACGGATCTGCTCACCCTCGTAGCGAACGCCCTTGCCCTTATACGGGTCCGGGCGGCGCAGGCGACGGATGTTCGCCGAGATCTGTCCGACCTTCTGCTTGTCGATACCTGAGACCGAGAACTTGGTGGGTGTCTCCACTGCGAAGGTGATGCCTTCGGGGGCCTCGATCACCACGGGGTGGCTGTAGCCCAGCGCGAACTCCAGCGTGTTGCCCTTGGCCACCACGCGGTAGCCGACACCGAAGATCTCCATCTTCGTGATGTACCCCTCGGTCACACCGGTGATGAGATTGGCCACCAACGTGCGAGAGAGCCCGTGCAGCGAGCGATTGCGCCGCTCGTCGTCGGGGCGGGCCACCACGACGGCACCATCATCATTGCGCGACACCGAGATCGGCTCGGCAACCGCCAGTTCCAGCGTGCCCTTGGGCCCCTTG
>CAXMSM010000365.1:0-3200 GCA_964195655.1 uncultured Gammaproteobacteria bacterium
CCGGTGGTGTCGGAGTGCTGGCCATGCGGGTCTCCGACTCGGTGAACGAGGACTCCGCACAACTCGCACAGGGCGAGGTGCCGAAAGTCTCGACCATGGTCGATGCCGCCGGAAACACGATCGCGTGGCTGTACACGCAACGCCGGTGGCCGCTGCCCAGCAATCGGATCGCCGACACCATCAAGCTGGCGATAGTCTCGATCGAGGACAGGCGCTTCAGTGACCACAACGGCGTGGATCTGCAAGGCAGCCTGACCGGGCTCTTCGGCTACCTCCAGGAGGCCGACGACACCCGCGGCGGGTCGACGATCGAGCAGCAGTACGTCAAGAACTACCGTCTTCTGGTGCAGGCGCAGACCGATGAAGACCGCCGCGCCGCAGTGGAGACGACCCCGGCGCGCAAATTGCGCGAGATGCGTATGGCGCTGGCACTGGACAAGGCACTCTCCAAGTCGGAGATTCTGGCCAGGTATCTGAACCTACTGTCATTCGGCAACGGCGCCTACGGTGTGCAGGACGCGGCGCGTACCTACTTTGGCATCAACGCCAGCGAGCTCAACTGGCAGCAGGCGGCGCTGCTGGCCGGGATGGTGCAATCCACTAGCGCGCTCAACCCGTATACCAACCCGGAAGGCGCCCTGGCGCGGCGCAATCTCGTGCTCGACACCATGATTGAGAATCTGCCAGACACGGCCGACGAACTGCGCGCTGCCAGGGAGCAGCCATTGGGTGTCTTGGAAAAGCCTGAAACGCTGGCGCAGGGCTGTATCGCAGCCGGTGATCGTGCCTTCTTCTGCGAATACGCGCTGCAATACCTGGCGCGCGCGGGCCTCAGCAAAGAAGACGTGGCGCGAAATGGCTACCTGATCCGCACCACACTGGACCCCGAAATACAAGACAGCGTCAAACGGGCGATCGACAAGGTCGCCGACCCCACGGCAGAGGGTGTCGCCAGCGTGATGAGCGTGATCAGGCCTGGCAAGAACGCGCACCCGGTAGTGGCGATGGCCGACAACCGCACCTACGGTCTCAACATCGACGCCGGTGAGACCGTGCAGCCCCAGCCCTACTCTCTGGTCGGCGACGGTGCCGGGTCGATATTCAAGATCTTCACCACCGCCGCGGCGCTCGAGATCGGGATGGGCACTAACGCCCAACTCGATGTCCCGAAATCGTTTCGAGGGACCGGCCTGGGCAGCAGCAACACCCCTGGATGTCCGCCCCAGACCTGGTGTGTGAAGAACGCCAGCGGCTACCGCAGCCCGATGAACGTCACCGATGCCCTGGCGCAGTCACCCAACACCGCCTTCGCCAAGCTGATCGCGCAGGTCGGTGTGCCGCGGGTGGTGGATATGGCGGTCAAACTCGGGTTGCGGTCCTACTCCGAGCCTAGGAGCGCCCGCGCCTACGACCCCGGCAATGACGAGAGCCTCGCGGACTACATCAAGCGGCAGAACCTCGGATCCTTCACGTTGGGCCCTTTCGAAATCAACGCGCTCGAGTTGTCCAATGTCGGTGCGACACTGGCATCGGATGGCATGTGGTGCCCACCGACGCCCATCGACGAAGTCACCGACCGCCACGGCCGCGAGGTGGCCGTCGAGACCATTGCGTGTGAACAAGTGATTCCTGAAGGCCTCGCCAACACCCTGGCCAACGCGCTGGGCAAGGACTCCATCAGCGGAACCGCGGCCGGTGCAGCGGGTTCGGTGGGCTGGAATCTGCCGATGTCAGGCAAGACCGGCACCACCGAGTCCCATAGGTCATCGGCATTCCTGGGCTTTACCAACCAATATGCTGCCGCGAACTACATATTCGACGACACCCCTGCACCGTCCGGTCTCTGTTCGTACCCACTGCGAAAATGCAGTTACGGCAACCTGTTCGGTGGGAAGGAGCCGGCGCGCACCTGGTTTCTGGCGATGGAGCCGGTCGCCGAGACCTTCGGTCCGGTAGCTCTACCCCCTACCAACCCGCGCTTCGTCGATGGTAGTCCCGGCAGCAAGGTGCCCAGCGTGATTGGGCGGAAGCTCCATGCCGCGCGTCAACTGCTGAAAGACGCCGGTTTCCGAGTTGCTGACCAACCCTCACCGGTCAACAGCCACTTGCGTAAGGGGTCGGTGATAGGAACCACGCCGAAGGGCAACACCATGCCGGGCTCGATCATCACGATCAACACGAGCAACGGGATCGCCCCGGCGCCGGTGTACCGGCCGACTCCTCGGATTTTCAGCGCTCCAGCACCGCCACCGCCACCGGAAGCCCCGCCACCGCCGCATTTCACCGTAATCGAGATCCCTGGGTTGCCACCCATAACGCTGCCGATGCCGCCACCGCCACCTCCGCCACCACCACCACCACCACCGCCGGGCGGGCCGCCACCGCCAGCTCCGCCGCCCCCACCACTACCGCCGCCACCGCCGCCCCCGGGCGGGCCGCCACTCTAAGAGGGATTATCATCAGACCGCTTGTGGCCCCGCCACGGCCACCAGCACGGCCAAGGGGTCGGTAATCCATTCGGGTTGGCCGCGATCTGCGGCTAACCGCCACGGTCGGCTAGCAGCCGTCAGCTCTCATTGAAGAAGGGGTCCTTCAATGCCGGATTTCGCAGTTTGGCGGCCGCACCCGAACCGGTGAGCGGAAGGCCAGTCGGGTCGAGGAGGCCAATCTGAACGAGCACATTGGCCTGGTCCCACATGATGTGCTCGTAGGCGACCTTGTCGCCTTCGATGCCGACGATCACGACGAACACTACTTCTACGCGCTTACCGGTCGGCTCGACTCCGGGGAGCATCCAGTCCATCTTGCTGGTGTGCGTGAATGAGATGATGAGCTCATCGATGAGCCGTTCCTCGGAATACGTTCGCGATATCGTTTCGAAGACAACGTCGGGTGGAAAGAATTGGCCGATCAGGCGATTCGCGTAGAACGCCCGAACGCCTTGCGCCCCTTGGCCACCCACCATTGTCGGAACATTGACGAGATGGGGGTTCGGCGCCATCGTCGCCAGCGTCCGGTCGAGTTCGCCGGCCAGTTCCGCGTCCATATGCGCGCCGAAGATCGCGTCCAGCTTCTGTTGCATATCTGGGTCAGACATACTTCCCCGTCCTCTCGATGTCGCTGTTGCGTAGCGCAGTTGGCCATTAGCGGGGGTTGTGCTGCCGTACTAGCGCAATCGCACCAAGAGCCACATGCTTCTC
>CAXMSM010000366.1:0-12873 GCA_964195655.1 uncultured Gammaproteobacteria bacterium
TCGGGCCGGTTCAACGTGATCGTCGCCACGGATTCCACGGTCTTGTACAACACGGTTTCGAAGTCTGTCGTCACAGCTCAGCGCTCATCGTGAGGCGGCGGCGCTGACGTCCATCTGCAGGCCAGTCTCGCGTTCGGCGACCTGCCACAGGGCCTTGATCGCGCCGTCGCTGCCGGGCCGGATCAGCGGTTTGAGGACCGGCGGACCGTTGGTCACGAACAATGGCCCATAGAACCCGCCACCGGGAGCCTTCGGATCGACAGCGGCCCGCAACTGGCTCAGCGCACCTTGGTCGGTCGACATGCCTGCCGTCTTGGTCCACTTCTCGAAGAAGTTCCCGAGGCGGTCGGCGCCGGCATGGGAGTGGGCCGTGGTGGTCTGCAGATCGGAATTCGTCATTCCCGGCTGGGCGGAAAGCGCCTTGGCATCGACGCCGGCCTGGTCGAACTGCGCTTGCAGGCCGACAGCCAGGTGGCGCATGGCCAGCTTGGTCTGGCCGTACATGCGCCACTCTCCGAAGTTCTTCCGCATGTGCGGGTCAGCGGGGTCGACGGCGCGGCCCATGTGCTGGGCGGTGCTCGACAGGGTCACGACCCGTGCACCGGGGGTGGCGACGATGATGGACAGGAGGTGGGAGATGAAAGCCCAGTGGCCGAGCACGTTGATGCCCATCTGGGTGTCGAAGCCATCCTCGGTGGTTCCCTGCGGCATGGCCATCACGCCTGCGTTGCACATAAGGATGTCTATGCGGTCGTGCTTTGCGGCAATCTTGTTGGCTGCGGACTCGACCGAGGCCAACGAACCGAGGTCGAGTTCGACGATTTCCAAAGAGGCGTCCGGGTGTGCGGCGAGGATCTCGGCGCGCGCGTCCGCTGCCTTGGCCTGGTTGCGGGCCGCCATCACCACGTGCGCGCGCTTGCCGGCCAGGGCCTTCGCGGAGGCCAGTCCCAGCCCGCCGTTCGCTCCGGTGACCACGGCGACTTTGCCGTGCAGGTCGGGAATATTGTTCGTTGACCAGCTCATGGTGTTCCTCGGGTGGTAGGTCATCGGGTGGTAGGTCATCGCCGATCATGTGATGTCGGCGGGCATCGGGTCCTTCCCGATGAACATACGGCGGCCGCGCCATCTGTGCACTCGCGGATCACGCCAACCTCTCGCAAACTACGCCGGGTTGTTACTTGCGGGGCATCAGCATCTGGAACCCGTCGACAATCTCCTGCGCGTCGCGCTGGTACGTCTGATTCTCGCCCTCAGCGGTCTGGATCGTCAGCGTCGCAAGGTATGTGGTGTTTCCGGTGCCGGCGACGACCGCGTGCATGGTGATCGGCCGCTCAGGAGCCGGACCCATCGCCGGTGCAGTGTAATCTGTTGTTTCCGAGGGGAATCCGCAGGTCGTATTGATCTCGGCCGTAAGGTCGAACGCCCCCATCATCGTGACAAGGTTGGAGCGGTTCTCCTCGAACACGTCGTCGGCGTCCTGGGAGCCACGCACCGATTCGAGGGTTACAACTGCGTTGGGAGCGAACCCGTCAGCGATCAAACCCTGCGCGACGATGGCGTAGCGGATGATGCGACTGTCCATCTGGCTGTTGCGCTTCCATCCACGCGGAACGGGGATGCGCAGTCGGGGCTCGGCTGCGCCCACGGACGGGATGTCGGCCAGCGGTGCCGTCACCGTCGCGCACTGACCGTCCCCGCCCGGTGGGGACGCCGACCCGGAGCCTGTCACCGCCGTCCCGGCGACGTCGCGGGAGCAACCGGTCAGCAGCAGCGTTGCCGCGGTGATGACCGCAAGCATCGATCTGATCATCGGCGCTCTCCAGCCCCTTGCAGGTTTCGCAGCAGGAACTCATAGATGAGCGCGGCGCGGAACGCGGTCTGGGCGTTGTCGGCCGCGCCCGCATGACCGCCCTCGATGTTCTCGTAGTACTGAACCGGCTGGCCCGCCGCTTCCAGCGCCGCCGTCATCTTCCTCGCATGGCCGGGGTGCACCCGGTCGTCTCGGGTAGACGTGGTGATCAGTACCGGTGGGTACCGGCGATCCGACGAAATATTCTGGTAGGGAGAGTATTTAGACATGAACTCCCAATCGTCAGGGTCATCGGGATCGCCATACTCGGCGACCCAGGAGGCCCCCGCCAGCAGCAGGTGGAAACGTCGCATGTCCAACAGCGGAACGCTGCAGACCAGTGCGCCGAACAACTCCGGGTACTTCGTGAGCATGATGCCCATCAGTAGGCCGCCGTTGCTGCCGCCCTGGGCTCCCAGCTGCTCGACCGTGGTGATGCCGCGTGTCACCAAATCCCTTGCGACCGAGGCGAAATCCTCCGCCACCAAGTGGCGTCCTGCCTGCACGGCCTGGGTGTGCCAGGTGGGGCCGTACTCACCGCCACCGCGGATGTTGGCAAGCACGTAGGTTCCTCCGCGGGACAGCCACAGCCTGCCCAGCACCCCGTCGTACCCCGGGGTGCGCGACACCTCGAAGCCGCCGTACCCGCCAAGCAGTGTCGGGCCCGGGCCCTCGGAGTGCCGGTGGCCGACCACGAAGTATGGGATCGCGGTGCCGTCGTCGGAGGTGGCGAAGTGCTGCGCCACCTCGATGCCGGAGGCGTCGAAGAAGGACGGAGCCTCCTTGATCGGCGTGAAAGTCGCATGCCTGGCCGTTCCGTACAGCAGACGCGACGGAGTGTCGAAACCCGCTGAGTCGACGAAAATCTCGTCGCCCAGGGTGTCAGCGGCGACGATGGTGCTTTCGGTGTTCTCCGGCAGACCTGTCACCGGCTCGGAGGTCCAACCCCCCGGCTGGAAAGTGCTAGCCCCCGGGGTGAACACCTCTACGTGACTGGCTACATCGGCGAGCGTGACGACGATCAGACGGTCGCGCGTCCATGCGTAGTGGTGCAGGCAGGTGTGCTCGTCGGGGGCAAACACGACCTGCAATTCAGCAGTGCCGGCGAGGAATTCGTCGTAGTTGGCCGCCAGCAGGGAGCCGGGCGGGTAGTTCTCGACGCCAGCTCCGAGGCGGTAGCACCATTCTGTGCGTAATTCGATCAACAGCCAATTGCGGTGCACCGAGATGCTCGCATCGGTCGGGGTGTCGATGCGGATCAGCTCGCCGCCTCGCAATTCGTAAACCTCTTCGTTGAAGAAGTCCAGCGCGCGGCTCACCACCGTGCGTTCGAATCCGACGGTGCGGTCGACGGATGCCGCGACGATGACGTCTGTCGGCGCGCCGCTGAACACGGTGTCGGCAGCGGTGAGCGGCTGGCCGCGCCGCCACCGCTTGACCACGCGGGGATATCCCGAGTCGGTCAGCGAGCCCTCCCCGAAATCGGTGCCGACCAGGACTGTGTCCCGGTCCACCCAGCTGACCTGCGACTTGGCCTCGGGTAGTTGGAAACCGTCGACAACGAACTCGCGGGTGCGCATATCGAACTCGCGCACAACTGCGGCGTCTGAGCCGCCGGGAGACAGGCTGATCAGCGCCAACGAGTGATCGGGTTCGATGACGTCGGCTCCGGCCCACACCCAGTTGGCTTCGTCGTCCGCTGCCAGTTGGTCGACGTCGATGACAACGTCCCAGTCGGGTTGCTCAGTGCGGTAACTCTGCAGCGTGGTGCGCCGCCACAGCCCGCGTGGGTTCGCGGCGTCACGCCAGAAGTTGTAGAAGTATTTACCGCGCCGGCGCACATAGGGGATCCGTGCGTCGGTGTCGAGCACCTCCAGTGCGTTGGATCGCATCTGTTCGAAGCGATCGCCACCGAGCTCGCTCATCGTGGGTTCGTTGTGCTCCCGGACCCATGTCAGCGCTTCGTCGCCGCTGATTTCCTCGAGCCAGAGGTACGGGTCGGGTTGTTGGGTGTCTGCCACATCAGCCATTGTGGCGGCTGCCATGGCGGCCAGCTCAGGTGGTGCACCTCTTTCAGGCCGTACACCGGACTGCCATGCCTTTGCGACTGGCCCACGGCCACCTCGCGATTGCCGTGCGCGGATGGTGAAGACGCTTCGCAGATCCCGGACGGGGCCTACCGTGGTTAGCGAAGGTATTGCGAGCGATCCGGTCAGGGGACAAACATGCTTGGACCGCCACCTTTTCGAAGGGGGCACTACGAGGTGTTCGGCTAGCGTGGATATCCCCAACCGGGCCTTGGTCACCGCCGCTGCTGTCGACCTGTTGCTCCGCCTACAAGGACGTCATGGCGCGCTGATGTTCCATCAATCCGGCGGGTGCTGTGATGGTTCGTCGCCGATGTGCTATCCGAACGGTGACTTCCTGGTCGGTGACCGCGACGTCCTGCTGGCAGTCCTCGACGTCGGCGACGGGGTGCCCGTGTGGATCTCCGGCCCCCAGTTCGACGTGTGGAAACACACCCAATTGGTGATTGACGTGGTGCCGGGCCGGGGCGGCGGGTTCAGCCTGGAAGCCCCCGAGGGAATGCGATTCTTGTCCCGCGGCCGCGCGTTTACCGACGACGAGACCGTGGCCCTGGCCGCGGTGCCGCCGCTGACCGGTGCGGACTACGAACAGGGCATGCGCCCGCCCTCGAACGGCACTCACCTGGTGGCCGACGCTGTGGATGCCGGTCTGCAAGCGGGCGGTACCCCCAGCCCGTGCCCGGTCACCGGTTCTTAACCCGCGCTTGACCCGCGCGCCGCCCGAGTTTGTGGGCTGCGCAGCGCTATCGTCGAAAGCGTGATTCCGCTGCCGCGCGCATCGGTGTTAGCTGGGGTGATGATCGTCGGTGTCGCCGCCGGCTTCATCGCTGCGGTCGCCGCCACCGTTGAGGTCACTTCGCCGGTTCGGCCCGACATCGTGATCGCCCTGGTGATTGGCGTGCCCACGGTGGTCGGCCTACTGACGATCATGCTGTCGGGCAGGCGCTGGGTCACCACGCTGGGAGCCCTGGTGCTCGCCATGGGGCCGGGTTGGTTCGGAACACTGGCCGCCATCCAGGTGGTCTCGGGTGCCTGACGACGAACGGCAGTGGCTAATCGGGGAAAACACCCAGCCGTTCCTGCCCGAGTTCACTGGCTCCTTCACCGCGCAGGGGTTCATGGACGAAACCGCACCCCCCAGCGAACCTGTTGCACCTGTGGTTTTACCCCCGCACCAGGCGCAAGGGGCCGTCGGTACCGGTGTCGACCAGTACCTCAATCGGTGGCGGTTCGTCCTCGTCGTGGCGGGCGTGTGGATCGTCGCAGCGGCGGCTGGACTGGGCCTGTACTACTGGTGGTACCAATCGCTGGACAAGACGATGCCGGTCTTCGTCGTGCTGGTCTACCTGGTGTCGTGCATCGTGGGCAGCCTGCTCAGCGCCATGGTGCAGAATCGGCCGGTGATAGCGGCAACGGCCATCGCGCTGATGTCGGCACCCTATGCGTCGACCGCGGCGGCTGCGGTTCTCTACGGCGGTTACGTGTTCGGCTGGATCAGTCGGTAGTCGGCTGGATCAGTCGGTGAGGTTTCGGGAGTGCGTCTCCGCCCCGGGCCGCGCCTATTAGGGTAGGAAATCGTGACCCACTATGACGTAGTTGTTCTCGGAGCCGGCCCCGGCGGATACGTCGCGGCCATTCGCGCCGCCCAACTTGGGCTGAGCACTGCCATCGTCGAGCCGAAGTACTGGGGCGGCGTGTGCCTCAATGTCGGGTGCATCCCGTCGAAGGCACTGCTGCGCAATGCCGAGCTCGCACATATCTTCACCAAAGAAGCCAAGCAGTTCGGCATCAGCGGCGAGGCGAGCTTCGACTATGGTGCCGCTTTCGACCGGAGCCGCAAGGTAGCCGAAGGTCGCGTCACCGGCGTGCACTTCCTGATGAAGAAGAACAAGATCACCGAGATCCACGGCTACGGCAAGTTCACCGGCGCCAATAGCATCGAGGTCGATCTCAACGAGGGTGGAACCGAAAACGTCACCTTCGACAACGCGATCATCGCGACCGGATCCAGCACCCGACTCGTGCCCGGCACGTCGCTGTCGGAGAACGTCGTCACCTACGAGAAGCAGATCCTGTCGCGCGATCTGCCGGGGTCGATCATCATCGCCGGCGCGGGCGCCATCGGCATGGAGTTCGCCTACGTCCTGAAGAATTTCGGCGTCGACGTCACCATCGTCGAGTTCCTGCCCCGTGCGCTGCCGAACGAGGACGCCGAGGTCTCCAAGGAGATCGAGAAGCAGTACAAGAAGCTCGGCGTGAAGATCCTTACCGGTACCAAGGTCGAGTCGATCACCGACCAAGGAGCCGGGGGCCCCGTCACCGTCACGGTCAGCAAGGACGGCAAGTCCGAGCAGCTCAAGGCCGACAAGGTGTTGCAGGCGATCGGCTTCGGACCCAACGTCGAAGGCTTCGGGCTGGACAAGGCGGGCGTGCAGCTGTCCGACCGCAAGGCGATCGGTATCGACGACTCCATGCGCACGAATGTGGGTCACATCTACGCGATCGGCGATGTCACCGCCAAGCTGCAGCTGGCGCACGTGGCCGAGGCAATGGGTGTGGTGGCCGCCGAGACCATCGCCGGTGCCGAGACGCTCGCACTCGGTGACTACCGGATGATGCCGCGCGCGACATTCTGTCAGCCGCAGGTCGCCAGCTTCGGACTCACCGAGGAGCAGGCCCGCGACGAGGGCTATGACGTCAAGGTTGCGAAGTTCCCGTTCACCGCGAACGCCAAGGCGCACGGCGTCGGCGACCCGAGTGGCTTCGTCAAACTGATCGCGGACGCTAAGTACGGCGAACTACTCGGTGGCCACTTGATTGGGCACGACGTCTCCGAGCTGCTGCCCGAGCTCACGCTTGCCCAGAAGTGGGACCTGACCATCAACGAACTGGCCCGAAACGTACACACCCACCCGACGATGTCGGAAGCATTGCAAGAGTGCTTCCACGGGCTGGCCGGCCACATGATCAACTTTTAGTTGAGAGCCATCTTGGTCGCCGGTATCGGCGGATTGGTGGTAGGCCACATCCTGTGGCTGGCCGGCATTTCTGCTGCTATCGCGTCGACGGACAGACCCACCTGGGTGTTGGTCATGGCCGGGGTGTCGTTAGTCGTCGGTATTGCCGCCGGCATGCTGGGTTGGCGGCAGTGGAAACGCCAGACACGCAGGGGTGAAACCTGGGCGGTGTTCCTATGGGCATTGACGGTGTCGCCGGTTCTGCTATCGCTGACCGTGTTGGGTGTGACTTACCTGTAGCGCTTGTCAGTCTGGGAAGTCCAGCGGTACGCCGAGCGTGCTGATCGTCGCGGCAAGTCCGTCGTATTGAGCTGCGAGCAGACAGAATTCGATCAACTGAGCCTTGGTGAAGTGCCCGGCGAGTGTCTGCCATGTCTGCGGCGATACCCCGCGGGTGACGACGAACTCGTCGGTCGCGGTGATCAGCACCCGCTCGCGGTCGGTGAGGCCCTCGGCGTCGGGTCCCTCGAAAATCCTGGCCTGCACCTCTGCGTTCAGCCCCCGGCTGCGGGCCAGCCTGCGATGCTGCTGCAGTTCGTACTCACATTCACGCAGATGGCCCACCCTTAGGATGACCGTCTCGGCGTCGCGCCGCGAGAGCTTGCCAGCATAGAGAAGGTAGCCCGACAGTGGCAGCCACACCGGGAACAACAGTCGGTGCTGCCCGAGCACATTGAACAGGCTGAACCGCGGCGCTCGGATTCCGCGCGCACCGAGATTGGCGATCACCCAACCGATCGGCCCTAGTTCGCGGAAGCCGCCGGGCGGGATTCGGCCAGGTGGTGCCGACTCTTCCCGCGAGCGCTCATCGCGTGCGCTCACGACAGCTTCACCAGATACGGGGACACCGTCGAGCGGTGTTCGTCGATGTCCAGCGCGCGGCCCAGCGCCGGGAACGCGCGCTGCGGGCAGTTGTCGCGTTCGCACACCCGGCAGCCGGCGCCGATCGGGGTCGTCGGTACGTTGGTTCCGCCGGCCAAATCGAGTCCTTCCGAGTAGACCAGCCGCTGCGCATGTCGCACTTCGCAGCCCAGGCCGATCGCGAATGTCTTACCTGGCTGACCATAGCGCGAAGCGCGCCGCTCCACGGTTCGCGCCACCCACATGTAGCTGCGCCCGTCTGGCATCTCGGCGAGTTGCACCAGGATCTTGCCGGGGTTGGCGAAGGTCTCGTAGACGTTCCACAGCGGACACGTTCCGCCACTGGAGGAGAAGTGGAAACCGGTGGCGGACTGACGCTTCGACATGTTCCCGGCGCGGTCGACGCGGACGAATGAGAACGGAACGCCGCGCATCGTCGGCCGTTGAAGCGTCGACAGTCGGTGGCAGATGGTCTCGTAGCTGATCGAGTAGTACGCCGAGAGTCGCTCGATGTCATAGCGGAACTTCTCTGCCACTTCGTGGAATTGTCCGTACGGCAGCACTGTCGCGGCGGCGAAGTAGTTCGCCAGTCCCAGACGTGCCAGCCGCTGGGACTCCGCACTGGTGAAGTGGCCTTCGTCGACCAGCCTGTCGACTAGTTCGCCACACTCCAGGTAGGCCAACTCGGCGGCCATCCTGAATACTGTTTGGCCTGATGACAGGTGGGCGCTGATCTCTAGTGTCTTCGACTCCGGGTCATAACGGTGCAGAACCCCCTTGTCGAGGTCGATGCGACGAATGATTCTGACGCCATGCACGATTCGTAGCCGGTCGGCCAGGTCTCCGACAAGGTCGCCACGCTGGATCCGCATGCCGGCGGTGAGAGCCTCGGCTGCAGTGTCGAGTTCGTGCAGGTAGTTCTGGCGTTGGTAGAAGTAGTCGCGGACCTCCTCGTGCGGCATCGTGATGGATCCCGACCCCGAGCTGAAGCCGCTGCCACCGGTGTTGACATTGCCCGTGTTGAATCGACCCTCGGTCGCTGCCGCGAGTTGCGTGGTGGTCAGCTGATAGCGACGGTGCAAGTTGACCATGGCGTGGGCCAGCGCGGGATGTGCGCCGACCATGCTGGCAATCTCGGTCGGGTCGACGGTGACGTCCAGATCGCGGTCCATGATCACCTCGCGCAGCTCTGCGATCAGCCGGGTGTCGTCCTGGGACGCGAAGAACGTCGCGTCCACGCCGAACGCCTCGGAGATGCGCAGCAGCACAGCCACGGTCAGCGGCCGGACATCGTGCTCGATCTGGTTGAGGTAACTGGGAGAGATCTCCAACACCTGCGCCAGCGCGGCCTGGCTGAATCCGCGTTCGCTCCGGAGCTGTCGCACTCGGGCACCGACGAACGTTCTGGCCACGATCAGCCAGCCTAGTTGAACTAGCACAGTTGCGAAGGTGCCCTTCGCATCATTGGCAATTGGGCGTCATCGGCAATCGGGAAAGGTGTGGCAGGATCGAGATTTGTGAGTACCGCCGGTCAGGTCAGGGGTTTCCAGACGGGCCTGGGCAAGGCGATGATGCCAGTACTGGACCCGCACCCAGACGTGTTCGACGTTCAGTGGCCGCTGCGGGTAGCCGATGTCGACCGCGTCGGGAGGCTGAAGTTCGACGCCGCGGCCCGTCACATCCAGGACATCGGGTCGGACCAGCTTCGCGAGATGGGCTTCGAGGAAGTCCACCCCACGTGGATCGTGCGGCGCACGATGATCGACCTGATCAGGCCGATCGAGTTCAAGGACATGCTGCGGTTGCGGCGCTGGTGCTCGGGAACCTCCAACCGATGGTGCGAAATGCGGGTCCGAATGGACGGGAAGCGGAA
The DNA here is from genome assembly GCA_964195655.1 of uncultured Gammaproteobacteria bacterium. GTDB lineage: Bacteria > Actinomycetota > Actinomycetes > Mycobacteriales > Mycobacteriaceae > Mycobacterium. The sequence continues at coordinate 9,688 of CAXMSM010000366.1, forward strand.
TGGTGGCCTCATCGAATCGGAGGCGTTCTGGATCAATATCAACCAGGAGACCCACGGGCCTGCGCGCATCGCCGACGACTTCCTCGAGGGTCTGCAACGCACCACCGAGGTCGACCGGTTGAGGTGGAAGGCATACCTGAAGGCCGGCAGCCGCGTAGATGCCGTCGACATTCGGGCCTACCCCGTCCGTGTGAGCGACATCGACATCTTTGACCACATGAACAACTCGGTCTACTGGAGTGTTATCGAGGACTACCTCGCCGGGCATCCCGACTTGTTGGCCGGGCCACTGCGCGTGAACATCGAGCACGATCTCCCGGTGGCTCTCGGCGATAACTTGGAAATCATCACCCACGTTCATTCGGCCGGATCGACGGATCAGTTCGGCCCAGAACTGGTTGATCGCACTGTTACAACGCTCACATATGCGGTCGGCGACGAGGTCAAAGCCGTCGCCTCGCTGTTCGCTCTCTGAGTCGCTTCGGCTAAACAGTACAAGCGTACTGACCTGCGAATATTGGGTCACTGGCTAGAAGCTACGGTACCCGCCCGGCCCGGTAGGGCTTAGCAACATTAGCAAAACAGTGCTGCTGGTTGGCGAAAATTGGCAACTGAAACGGGTGGACCTGCGGTTATGCGGTAGTGCATCCTGTTGGATAGCACGCCAGTGAAGACACTGGAAATGTTAACAACCGCGGAGGCTCGAGCGGCCCCCAGCGACTTGCAACAAGAAGGAGCAGTCAATGTCGACCGTTGGCACGCCGAAGTCCCCCGAACAGATCCAGCACGACTGGGACCACAACCCCCGCTGGAAGGGCATCAACCGCACCTATACCCCCAAGGACGTCGTCGCGCTGCAGGGCCACGTCGTGGAGGAGAGCACGCTAGCCCGTCGCGGCGCCGAGGTGCTCTGGGAGCAGTTGCACGACATGGACTACGTGAACTCCCTGGGCGCGCTGACCGGAAACCAGGCGGTGCAGCAGGTCCGTGCCGGCCTGAAGGCCATCTACCTGTCCGGCTGGCAGGTCGCCGGTGACGCGAACTTGAGCGGTCACACCTACCCCGACCAGAGCCTGTACCCGGCCAACTCGGTGCCGCAGGTGGTCCGTCGGATCAACAATGCGTTGCTGCGCGCCGACCAGATCGCCAAGGTCGAAGGCGATCGGTCGGTCGAGAACTGGTTGGCTCCGATCGTCGCCGACGGTGAAGCCGGCTTCGGTGGTGCGCTCAACGTGTACGAGCTGCAGAAGGCCATGATCACCGCCGGTGTCGCCGGTTCGCACTGGGAGGACCAGCTCGCGTCGGAGAAGAAGTGCGGCCACCTCGGTGGCAAGGTGCTGATCCCCACCCAGCAGCACATCCGCACTTTGACCTCGGCTCGCCTGGCGGCCGACGTCGCTGATGTTCCCACGGTCGTCATCGCCCGCACCGACGCCGAGGCGGCCACGCTGATCACCTCCGACGTCGACGAGCGCGATCAGCCGTTCATCACCGGCGAGCGGACCAAGGAAGGCTTCTACCGGGTGAAGAACGGTCTCGAGCCCTGCATCGCCCGCGCCAAGTCCTACTCCCCGTACTCCGACCTCATCTGGATGGAGACCGGGACCCCGGACCTGGAGTTGGCCAAGAAGTTCGCCGAGGGCGTGAAGAGTGAGTTCCCGGACCAGATGCTGGCCTACAACTGCTCGCCGTCGTTCAATTGGCGCCAGCACCTCGACGACGCGACCATCGCGAAGTTCCAGAATGAGCTCGGCGCGATGGGCTTCAAGTTCCAGTTCATCACGCTGGCCGGCTTCCACGCACTGAACTACTCGATGTTCGATCTGGCCCACGGCTACGCGCGCAACCAGATGAGCGCCTATGTCGAACTGCAGGAGCGTGAGTTCGCCGCCGAGGAGCGGGGCTACACCGCGACCAAGCACCAGCGCGAGGTCGGCGCGGGCTACTTCGATCGGATCGCCACCACCGTGGACCCGACGTCGTCGACCACCTCGCTGGCGGGCTCGACCGAAGAGGGCCAGTTCCACTAGGCATTTCCCGCCGAGCAGGCATTTCCCGCCGAGCAGACACGAACTCGCACAGATCCCACCCCGGGCGTGCGAGTTTGTGTCTCCTCGCGATTATTGTGAGGCACCGTGGCAGATATTGAGCGGGTTGGGGTTGTCGGCGCCGGGCAAATGGGCGGAGGCATCGCAGAGGTGTGCGCCAAGGCCGGCGCGCACGTGCTGCTCTATGAGCCGACCGAGGAACTGGCCATCGCGGGCAAGGCCCGGATCACCGGGTCGCTGGATCGCGCGGTCGCCAAGGGCCGGCTTTCCGATGCTGACCGCGACGCAGCGCTGGCCAACCTGGGTTTGACCAACAGCCTGGCCGATCTGGCTGACCGCCAGCTGGTCATCGAGGCGATCATCGAGGACGAGGGCGTCAAAGCGAAGTTGTTCGCAGAACTCGATGCCGTCGTTACCGACCCGGACGCTGTTCTGGCGTCGAACACGTCGAGCATCCCGATCATGAAAATCGCGGCGGCCACCCAGAATCCGGGCCGCGTGCTGGGGCTGCACTTCTTCAACCCGGTTCCGGCACTGCCGCTGGTCGAGTTGGTCAGCACGCTAGTCACCACTGACGAGGCCGCAGCGCGCGCTGAGAAGTTCGCAAGCGAGGTGCTCGGCAAGCAAGTAGTGCGGTGTACCGATCGGTCCGGGTTCGTGGTCAACGCGCTGCTGGTGCCTTACCTGCTGTCGGCGATCAGGATGGCCGAGGCAGGCCTGGCCACGGTCGAGGACATCGACACGGCCGTCGTCGCCGGGCTGTCTCACCCGATGGGGCCGCTGCGCCTGTCCGACCTGATCGGCCTCGACACGATGAAGTTGATCGCAGACAAGATGTTCGAAGAGTTCAAGGAACCGCTCTATGGTCCGCCGCCTCTTCTCCAGCGCATGGTCGAGGCAGGGCAACTCGGCAAGAAAACCGGTAGGGGCTTCTACACTTACTGACTGATCAGCTCAGGCCAGGGTGTCACTTTGGAATTGAATGGGCAGTTCGTTAATCTCTCCTCACCATAGTGCGACGTGCCGATTCAACTCGCGGCCGGGCGCGTGCGGGCATCGACGCCTACGCCGCCATCGGCCCGCGACCCTGGTCGGCGGATAAAACTGGCAAGGGGTTTGTTGTATGTCGGGTGCCACG
>CAXMSM010000367.1:0-5957 GCA_964195655.1 uncultured Gammaproteobacteria bacterium
TGGGGTGCCGGCGAAAGGGTCGGAAACGGTCGAGGTTGTAGCGGGTACACCATCAGAGATTCTTTTAGCTTTATTGGGCATTTATCAGCTTGCTATCAGATACCGTTGTCTGTGAGCGCCAGCCTGGGGGGCGGGCGTAAAACCCGAACTAGGAGTGTCTCATGGCCCACAACATTCGTTCCTATGCCGCTGCTGGCGCGGCCGTCGCTGTGGCTGGTGCCGTTGCGGTTGCTCCGGCTCCAGCGCAATCGCTACCTGAGAGGGCCCTGGCTTTGGCATCGCCTGCGGTTCAGCTCACCACGACCGTTAACCCGATCGAAGCCTGGGTGGACGTCATTGACAATACATTTGCCAACTTCACCGCCCTTACCGGTGAGTATTTCGAAGCCCCGTTCCCGGTGGTTCAGCAGGTCACGGTGAATCAGTTCGGCTACGTCGAGCTGTTTCCCGACATCGCTGCAATCTTTGACGACATCGTTGCGAACGCCGAGGCGTTGGTTGGGAATCAGATCGCAGCGCAACCGGACAACCTCGATTTTCTTCACAAGCTCATATATGGCGAGATAGTTAAGTTGGTTCCGGCGGAGCTCCTACCGGTGGTTGACTACCTGACTAACTACAACAGCGGAATGGTCGTAGGCGCCATGGGCGTGCTTTTCAGCCCAGTCTTCGCGCTCGTTGACCAACTCACCGAATTCGGGACTGAACTTGCCGGCGGCGATATCGAGAAAGCGGTAAACGCCCTGCTCAACATTCCCGCCGCTATGACCGACGGATTCTTCAACGGCCACGGGATGCTCGACCTCAGCTTCCTGGTTCCGCTCATCCCATCCCAACCAGGCATAGAGATCAAAGAGATCGACCTGGCGATGGGCGGGCTGTTGAGCCCCGCCGGTTCGCTTTTCAACTCCCTGGGTCTGCTAGTAGATTTCGCGGGCACCGATATTCCCATAGCCGGGGTAAAGGCCGGACTGCTTGGTTCCTGGTTTGCTGCCAATCAATCCTCGGCCGAGGCGATCGGCTGGAGCGGTGAGGGGAACCCCCTGGCAGCACTGGGCAAGACGACGGAGGAGGAGGCGCCCGCAGCGGCCAGCACCGCGCTGCCCGCAGCCGACACAGTGCCGGCGTCGGTCCTGGATTCCGAGTCGACCGCTCTTAGCGTCGACCTGGCGTCTGACGTAGCTGACGTTGAGTCCGACGTTGAGTCCGACGTTGATGAAGTTGCTGACGTTGAGTCCGACGTTGATGAAGTTGCTGACGTTGAGTCCGACGTTGATGAAGTTGCTGACGTTGAGTCCGACGTTGCTGACGTTGATGATGTGGACTCCGACGTTGCTGACGCCGACGAGTCAACCGCTGACAGCGACAGCGGCAGCGACGCCGACGAGTCAACCGCTGACAGCGACAGCGACAGCGACAGCGACAGCGACAGCGCCGCTGCCTAGAACTGACCACCGTAGATGGGGCCGCACCAGGCGGGAGCCCCGATCCGTCGCAAGGCGTGGTCGGGGTCTCGTTGTCGGCGGGGTGGTTTCTGCGCAGTTGATCAGTGCATCGGTCACCGCCATTGCCTGATCATGGGGGCCTCGACCGGGCTTTCGCCCCATCATTCCCGTCGTACTGAGCGCAACCGACGAGACGCAGGCATCAACGATCACGGTCGTTGCGGACTTCCTTGATCCCTACGGACAACGGTCGCGATCCGCGATTGCATCCGTCGCCTAGCACCTCGACGCACCGCGGTACCGGCAATGCTGGAAGATGCCGCTGTCGATCTGCGCCGCAGCCGGTGAACCGTCAAAGCTAAGATCGCTGCGATGGGCGCGCCGGTGAAGGTCCGCATCCTCGGAGTGGTGATGGGCCCGCAGCACGTCACACCCGAGGTTGCCGAAGCCCTGCGGACCGCCGACTATGTGCTGGCCGCCGAGAAGGCCGACGGTGATCGACTGCTCGCGCTGCGACGCGCGATCGCTTGGGCACATCCGGGTCCGAACGGTCCGATCGAGGTGGTCGCCCTGCCAGACTCTCCGCGCGACCGCTTCGCCGGCCTGACCAACTCCGACTACGAGGCCGCGGTGACCGATTGGCATCAGGCACGCGCGGCGCAGTACGCCGCTGTTCTGGAGCAGCGTGGCGGGACGGCAGCGTTCCTCGTTTGGGGTGATCCGTCGCTATACGACTCGACCATCCGGATCATCGAGAAGGCGCGCGACCTCTTGAAGCTCAGATCGATCGATCTGGACTTCGACGTGCTGCCCGGCGTCAGTGCGCCGCAACTGCTGGCAGCCCGACATCGCATCGTGCTGCACGGGGTGGGCCGTCCGGTGCACATCACCACCGGTCGCCGGCTGCAAGAGGCCGTCGCTACCGGCCTGGACAACATCGTCGCGATGCTCAATCCGCCGCCGCAACGACTCGACTTCACCGGACTGCACGACTGGACGATGTGGTGGGGCGCCAATCTCGGGGCCACCGGGGAGCGGCTCCTGACCGGCCGATTGGGTGACGTCATGCCTGCGGTCGCCGAGGCCCGCACCGCTGCTGAGGCGCAGGACGGTTGGGTGATGGATCTGTTTCTCGTGAGGAAGACCTGATGGCGGGACTGCTGGTCGCCGGCACGACCAGTGACGCCGGCAAGAGCGTGGTCACCACCGGCCTGTGCCGCGCCCTGGCTCGGCGCGGTATGAAGGTCGCGCCGTTCAAGGCGCAGAACATGTCGAACAACTCCATGGTCTGCGCCGGACCCGATGGTGCCGGGGCGAGCGCGGCGACGGGGGATGGCGCCTGTGTGGAGATCGGGCGGGCGCAATGGGTGCAGGCGCTGGCGGCGCGGGCCACGCCGGAGGCCGCGATGAACCCGGTTCTCCTCAAACCGGGGAGTGACCGGCGCAGCCATGTTGTGTTGATGGGGCAGCCATGGGGCGAGGTGTCCTCGTCGGACTGGCTCGAGGGGCGGCGCGCGCTGGCTGCCGCCGCGCACGACGCCTACGACGATCTGGCGTCGCGCTACGACGTGGTCATCGCTGAAGGTGCGGGCAGTCCGGCCGAGATCAACTTGCGTGCTGGTGATTACGTCAATCTTGGGTTGGCCCGTCATGCCGGGCTGCCGACGGTCGTAGTCGGCGACATCGACCGCGGCGGCGTGTTCGCGGCGTTCCTGGGTACCGTCGCGCTGCTGTGCCCCGAGGACCAGGCGCTGATCGCAGGGTTCGTGGTGAACAAATTCCGCGGGGACCCAGACCTGCTGGCGCCGGGTCTTCGCGATCTGGAGCGGGTGACCGGTAGGCGGGTCTACGGCACGCTGCCCTGGCACCCTGACATCTGGCTGGACTCCGAGGACGCCCTCGACCTTCGGGGCCGCCGTGCACGGTGCGCAGCTGCCCGCCGGGTCGCGGTCGTGCGGCTACCCCGCATCAGCAACTTCACCGATGTCGACGCCCTCGGCCTCGAACCCGACCTCGATGTTGTGTTCGCCTCCCGCCCTGGCGATCTCGTCGACGCCGACCTGGTGGTGTTGCCGGGCACCCGTTCGACCATTGCCGACCTGGCCTGGTTGCGCTCGCGCGGGCTGGACCGCGCCGTGGTGGCCCATTCCGCTGCCGGGAAGCCGGTGCTGGGCATCTGCGGCGGCTTCCAGATGATGGGCCGCACTCTTCGCGATTCGGCAGGCATCGAAGGTACCGCCGTCGAGGTTCATGGGCTGGGGATTCTCGACGTCGAAACGAATTTCGCTGTGGCCAAGACACTTCGGCTCTCTGAAGGGCAATGGCTCGATGTACCGGCCACCGGATATGAGATCCATCATGGGCGGGTTACCTGCGGACTCGACGTTGAGGAGTTCCTCGGCGGGGCGCGGGCCGGCCAAGTGTTCGGCACCATGTGGCACGGCGCGCTGGAATCCGATGCCCTGCGGACGCGATTCCTGCGCGAGACCCTCGGGCTCGCCGCCTCCGGCGTCTCGTTCCCCGGTGCCCGGGACGCTCGGCTGGATCTGCTGGGCGATCTCGTCGAAGAACACCTCGACATGGAGGCGCTGGCCGACCTTGTCGGTGGCGGCCCCCCAGACGGGCTGCCCTTCCTGCCGCCGGGCGCTCCGTGACTACACCGCGGATCCTCCTTCTTGGCGGCACATCGGAAGCCCGCGTGCTCGCTGAACTGCTGGCGGCCGTCGACGTCGACGTGACGACGTCGTTGGCTGGCCGGGTCAACCATCCCCGTCTGCCTGTCGGGGGGGTCCGCATCGGCGGCTTCGGCGGGGTGGACGGGCTGCGGTCAGCGCTGACGGACTACGACGCCGTCGTTGATGCGACACATCCGTTCGCCAAGAATATTTCGGCCAACGCCGTCGCCGCATGCACAACCGGAGGGACCCGTCGGCCGCTGCTGCGGCTGGAAAGATCCGGATGGGCTGACCGATCACGCGAATGGTGGCACTGGGTGGACTCCCCCGAGGATGCCGCAGCGGCGGCGGCTCGGTTAGGCGGGCGACCCTTCCTGACCGTCGGTCGTCAGGAACTCGCTCGGTTCATTCCGGCGCTGGGGGACCGGGCCGCATTGGCGCGGGTCGTCGAGCCGCCCGAGGTGCAACTGCCCGTGGGCTGGCGCCTGCTGACCAGTCGTGGTCCCTACGCGCTGCCCGGCGAGCTGGCACTGATGCGCGAGCATCGCGCCGACGTCCTGATCACCAAGGATTCGGGCGGAGAGCACACCTGGCCGAAAATGGTGGCCGCCGAGGAACTTGGCGTGCCCATCGTCATCGTGCGCCGCCCTGCGCGTGCGGCGCACGTGCGGACCGTTCACAGTGCCGGCGAGGCGATGGACTGGGTGCGGGCCCTCACTACGATGTCCGAGTGAGAATCCTGGTCACCGGAGGCGTTCGTTCCGGCAAGTCCCGGCATGCCGAAGGGCTGTTGAGCGGCGCCGAGGCCGTGACTTACGTGGCGCCCGGTCGGCCCGCCGACGGCAGTGACCCGGACTGGGATGCGCGCGTTGCGCAGCATCGCGCCGACCGGCCGGCGCACTGGACGACAGTGGAGACCAGCAATATCACCGATGTGGCTGGCGCGGTCGTCGCCGCCGATGGCGCATTACTTGTCGACTGCCTCGGCACCTGGTTGGCCGCTCTAATGGACGACGGTCAGCTGTGGGACAGGCCCTACCAGGATGTGCACCATGCGTTGACTGCGCAGATCGAGGCACTGTGTGACGCCCTCGCCACGGCACCGGATGTGGTTGTGGTGACCAACGAGGTCGGCTTGGGTGTCGTGCCCTCACACCGTTCCGGGATGCTCTTTCGCGACTTCCTCGGCGTCCTCAATCAGCGCGTCGCAGCCGTGTGCGACGAGGTGCACCTGGTGATCGCGGGCCGGGTCCTGAAGCTCTGACGATCAGCTCTCGCGGTAGCGCTCCTCGTGCAGCACGGTGGCCAGCGAGGAGCGCCCGCGCCAGCCGTGGCGTTCGAGGTCAGGGATGTTCGGTAGGTCTGCGACACCGCCGACGCAGAGCCACGCCACCGGGCGGACATGTGGGGGCATACCTACCAGATCGCGGAGGAAGTCTTCGCGATAGAACGATACCCATCCCACCCCGAGTCCCTCGACAGTTGCTGCCAGCCAGAGGTTTTGAATGGCGCACACCACCGAATACAGTCCAGCGTCCGGGGCGGCGTGCCGGCCGAGGACCTGCGGCCCGCCGCGGGTCGGGTCATAGCCAACCACGATGCCGAGGCCGGATTCGCAGATGCCTTCGATCTTGATTTTGGAGAACGTGTCGGCACGCTCTCCCGACAGCTCCGCAGCGAACACCTCGCGCTCGCATGCCACGTGATCGCGGAACGCCTGCAAGGTGTCTTGCGACCGCACCAAAATGAAGTCCCACGGTTGCGACATGCCGACGGACGGAGCTGCGTGGGCGGCCAGCAACACCCGCTCGAGCGACTCCGGGGAAATCGGTTCGCC
>CAXMSM010000368.1:0-5982 GCA_964195655.1 uncultured Gammaproteobacteria bacterium
GCCACCCCAATGCGGCGGCACCGGAACGTCATCGACATCGGCGAAGCGCTCAGCGACATCGGCCAACTGCCGGAGCAGTGCGGCCCGCGAGATGATCGGTCTGCTCTGCAGCGACGCCCATGCCCCCAGCTGGGACCCGCGCGGCCGGCGTGCCCAGTAGTCGGCGGTCGCCTCGGGTGGGACCTTCGTGACCGGACCGCGGACGTGCACCTGGCGTCCCAGCGCGTACCACGGGAAGGTCGCAGATGCGTACGGGTGGGCGGCCAACTGCTCCCCCTTGTCCGAGTCGTAGTTGGTGTAGAAGGAGATGCCGGATTCGTCGACGCTCTTGCACAACACGGTGCGGGTGACGGGCCTGCCGTCGGCGTCGACTGTGCCGACGACCATCGCGTTGGGCTCAGCGACACCTGATTGTCCGGCCTCGGCCATCCAATTACCCAACAGCGCCACCCAGCCGACGTCCAGCCAGTCGGCGTCAAGATCACCGCTGCGGTCCTTCTCCGCGGCTCCGTACTCCACCCGCATCCTTGCCAGGTCATCAGAAGTGCCCACGCGACAACGCTACGCGGAGCCCAGACTGTCGGCTCGGCCGACGGAGCCAGGACTGTCGGCTCGGCCGACGGAGCCAGGTGCAAGAATCGGCACATGACTGCTGTGCCGAAGGATTTTGCTCCCGGGTTGGCGGGCGTAGTGGCGTTCGAGACCGAGATCGCCGAACCGGACAAGGACGGCGGTGCGTTGCGCTACCGCGGTGTCGACATCGAGGACCTGGTCGCGCAGCGGGTCACCTTCGGCGACGTGTGGGAGCTGCTGGTCGACGGACAGTTCGGGCATGGTCTGCCAGCTGCCGAACCGTTCCCACTTCCGATCCACAGCGGCGACGTCCGGGTCGACGTTCAGGCGGGCCTTGCGATGCTGGCGCCGATCTGGGGCTACCCACCGCTGCTGGACATCGATGACGAGACGGCGCGCGACCAACTTGCTCGCGCTTCGGTGATGGCACTGTCCTATGTCGCCCAGTCCGCGCGCGGCATCTATCAACCCGCGGTGCCACAGCACACGGTCGACGAATGCGACACCGTCACCGCGCGATTCATGACCAGATGGCAGGGCGAGCCCGACCCTCGCCATATCGAGGCCATTGACGCCTACTGGGTGAGCGCCGCAGAGCACGGTATGAACGCGTCCACGTTCACTGCGCGTGTCATCGCGTCGACCGGTGCCGACGTGGCCGCCGCGCTGTCAGGTGCAATCGGCGCGATGAGCGGACCGCTGCACGGTGGCGCTCCGGCGCGGGTGATCCCGATGATCGAGGAGGCTGAGCGTACCGGTGATGCGCGAGCCGTGGTCAAGGGAATCCTGGACCGAAACGAAAAGCTGATGGGCTTCGGACACCGCGTGTACCAGGCCGAGGATCCGCGAGCGCGGGTGCTACGAGCGACCGCCAAACGCCTAGCGGCGCCACGCTATGAGGTGGCGGCCGCGCTGGAGCAGGCCGCTCTGACTGAGTTGCGGGAGCGCCGCCCCGACCGGGCGATCGAGACCAACGTGGAGTTTTGGGCGGCGGTGATGCTCGACTTCGCACAGGTACCGCCGAGAATGATGCCCGCCATGTTCACCTGTGGACGCACCGCCGGGTGGTGCGCGCACATCCTTGAACAGAAACGACTGGGCAAGCTCGTACGGCCGTCGGCGATCTATGTCGGCCCGGCGCCGCGCACCCCCGAGGCGGTCCAAGGCTGGGATCTACTCGGTCTGGGCGACTGAACCGCGCGCTCAGCTGAACCGCGCGCTCAGCGGCGCAGGCCAGCAAGCAGGCGCCGCAGCGCCGGCGCTGCGGGCGCGGTGGCAGCGGCTTCAAGCATGCCGGCAACAGTCGTGAACTTGACGCGAGGTCGCCGCCGGCCACCGCGGGCGATCTCGGCGTCGTCGATCGCTTTCCACCCCGCGGCGTCAATCACTGCGGTCGACTTGCCACGCACAAATTGATCCAAGGCGGCGACCTTGTGCACTGGGTCGACCAGCAGGCCGTTGTTGTAGTCGGCGACGAGGTTGTGCACGGTCTGCGCAGCGCACGATTTGTTGGTTCCTATGAAGCCCGTCGGACCGCGCTTGATCCACCCCGCCACATAGCTTCCGGGTACCCGCTGGGAACTAGCCGAATCGATCACGCGTCCGCCATCGTTGGGGACCACCGTGGCCACCTCGTCGAACGGGAGGCCACGAATCGGTTTGCCGCGATAGCCGATTGACGTCAGCATCAGCCCTGCCGAGATCTCAACGGTTTCGCCGGAACCCGTCACGGCGAACTCGACGCCAGTGAGCTTCCCGGCAGTCGCGGTATCGGCGAGTATCCGCTTCGGTGTCAATCCGTACGCGAGTCGGATCCGGGGCCGTGACATCGACATGTCGAAGGCCGTCGCCGATTCACCCAGTTCGGCGAGTATCTCAAGCTTGTTTCGCGTCAATGGGTCAGTTTCAACAGCAAGGTCACTGATCACGAGATCTCGGTCGGCGGTATCGAGCACAACCTCGCTGCTCGCGGTGAGGCCGATCAGCTCGGGCAGGGTGAACGCCGAGGCGGCCGGCCCGCGACGGGCGGCGATCACCACCTCCCGGACCTGTGAATTCCGTAGGACAGCCAGTGCGTGATCAGCGATATCGGTGTGCGCCAAATCATCCGGGTCGGCCGTCAGGATTCGCGCGACGTCCAGCGCGACGTTCCCGTTGCCAACGATGACAACGCGTTCACCACTCAGATCAACGGACAGGTCGGCGAAGTCGGGATGCCCGTTGATCCACGCGACCACCTCGGTGGCGGTGGATGTACCCGGCAGCCCCATGCCGTCCACCTCGAGACGGCGATCGTTGGGTGCGCCGACGGCATACAGCACCGCGTGATGGTGATCGAGAAGTTCGTCGTGCGTCAGATCCGGTCCCACCTCGCAGTTGAGGTAGAACGAAAACCCGGGAATCCGTGCAATTCGGTCGAACAGCCGCGTCACCCTCTTGGTGCTCTGGTGGTCTGGTGCAACACCCGCGCGCACCAGACCGTAGGGCGTCGGCAGCTTTTCGAAGACATTGACCCGAACCCCCCGCTGGGTAAGCAGTTCGTCGGCGGCGTACATGGCTGCAGGGCCCGAGCCGACGATGGCGACCCGCAACGGACCATTCGACCGTGGATACACGACGGGAGCCTCAAGTACCGGCGCCAGCTTGGACGTCGGCGGCAGCTTGGCCTCACGGGTCGGATAGAACGCGGCGTTCAATTCAACGAAGGGCAGCTGCTGCTCGTCTATCCGGCTGTGGGGTGCGATCGCGCCGACCGGGCAGGCGGCCACGCAGGCGCCGCAGTCCACGCATGCCGCAGGGTCGATGTAGAGCATCTCTGCGGTGGCGAATCCCGGCTCGTCCGGCGACGGGTGGATGCAGTTAACCGGGCACGCGTAAACGCAGGACCCGTCACTGCAACACGACTGAGTGATGACGTGAGGCATTGGCGTTCCTAGTAGATGCGTCGAAGGTAGATGCGTCGAAGGTCCGCGCCTAGGCGGCGGTCACCACATGCTGACGCGCGGGCTCGCTGCGGTAACGACTGGACTGGCCGTCGATCCTGCAGATCCGCCAGATCAGCTTCGCAACCGGATTCATCAAACCCGTTTCGTCGCACAACATCCGGACATCGCCGAACACGTCACGCAGGCACTGTCGCGACTCGGGCGCGGAGAAGAACAGCTCCTTTTTGACCGAGCTCGGGAGATCGAATTCCTTCGAGAACGACTTCGGTGGCCTCACGATCGCCTGGCACAGCACGCGCATGATGATCGGCACGTGCAGCGAAAGCCAGAACCGCTTGCGCCGCGCCATCTTCGGGACCCGCCTACGCAAGTATTCGTGCGCGAACGAAATGTGCCGGGCTTCCTCGGCCACGTGAATGGCCATCACCCGTTCCATGATCGGATGCAGCGTCTTTCCCTCCCGCAGCACATCCTTCTGAGTGTGGTCGATGGGCTCCTCACCGGCCAGCACCCCGAAGAAGAACACGATGGGCAACGGCCCGGCCGCCAGCGGGATGAACTGTGACAGCCACTTGAGCCCCCGCGGCATGCCCGGCACGTCAGCGCCGATGCGGTTCACCATCTCCTGGAACATCATGGTGTGGTTGCACTCTTCGACCGACTCGTGCAGGCAGTAGCGGTACTCGGGAGAGCCGTTGGGCACCCAGAAGGCGTAGTTCATCAGACCGCGGATCAGGATCGACTCGAACTGCATGCCGACTTTGACCATATTCGCCTGGCGCCACATCCCGATTTCGATCTGCCGCTCGACCGACTGCGACGTGTACCAGGGGTGGCGACCGATCAGGTCGGTCCCCGGCAGTATCCACCGGGTGTCATCGGGGATCACCGCGAACTCGGGCGCGTCCCAGCTGATGTCGGTGTAGGGATTGAAATTGCGGCGCACCGACCCTTCGGACAGGATTTTCAGCATGTCGACGTACGCCTGGTCTTCCGGGCCGTCGCCTACCTCCATATTCTTGCGCCAGCGACGGATAACGGGCGTTCTAGCGGTACTGACAGCCATTCGCGAGCCTCCCAAGAGGTTTACATTTGTACGCTTGCTGTCTAAACACAGTACCCACGGTCCCAGGAATTAAACAGGGCTTTTCCAAGCTGTGACATCACCGGGCTATCTGCGTCACATGTGATGTGGATCACATCTAGCTGCTGCGGCGCACGCGCTGCACACCGCAGTCGCCACCGCCAAAGGTGCCCGCATTCTGACTGCCCGATCGACGGTCCTAGGCTGGCCAACATGGCCGACGCCTCGACTAGTGATTCCCCCCTGATCATCCCGCCTGAACTCAAACCCGCAGACGGCCGATTCGGCTGCGGACCGTCCAAGGTCAGAGCCGAACAACTGCAGGCACTGGCCGCCGCGGGCGACGTATTCGGGACATCGCATCGGCAGGCGCCGGTCAAGAATCTGGTGGCGCGGGTGCGGGACGGTCTTCGGCAGCTGTTCTCACTACCCGATGGCTACGAGGTGATCCTCGGCAACGGCGGGTCCACGGCTTTCTGGGATGCTGCGGCGTTCGGGCTGATCGACAAGCGCTCGCTACATCTGACCTATGGCGAATTCAGTTCGAAGTTCGCTTCCGCCGCAGCCAAGAACCCGTTCGTCGGCGACCCCGTCATCATCAAGGCCGATGCGGGTAGTGCGCCCAAACCGGTGTCGGACCCGTCCGTCGACCTGATCGCATGGGCGCACAACGAGACCTCCACTGGCGTCGCGGTTCCGGTCGAACGACCACACGGGTCTGGTGACGCACTGATCGCGATCGACGCCACCTCGGCGGCCGGCGGTCTGCCGGTGAACATCACCGACACCGACGCGTACTACTTCGCCCCGCAGAAGAACTTCGCCGGTGATGGCGGCCTGTGGATCGCACTCATGTCTCCCGCTGCACTCGCCCGGGTGGAGGCGATCGCCGGTGCCGGACGCTGGGTGCCCGAGTTCCTGTCACTGCCCATCGCCATCGAGAACAGCCTCAAGAACCAGACCTACAACACCCCGGCGATCGCGACACTGGTGCTGCTCGCTGAACAGATCGACTGGCTGCTCGACAACGGTGGACTGGACTGGGCGACCAAGCGGACCGCTGACTCGTCGGCTCGTCTGTACTCGTGGGCTGAGGCGTCCCCGTTCGCTACTCCGTTCGTCACGGACCCGGCGCTGCGCTCACAGGTCGTGGGCACCATCGACTTCTCCGATGCCGTGGACGCCGCCGCCGTGGCGTCGACATTGAGGACAAACGGCATCGTCGACACCGAGCCTTATCGCAAGCTGGGACGCAACCAGCTCCGCGTAGGGATGTTCCCCGCTGTCGAGCCTGATGACGTGAGCGCCTTGACTCAATGCATCGACTGGGTGACGGAGCGGCTTTAGCCCGCGACAGACGATACGGAGCGGGCTAAAGCC
>CAXMSM010000369.1:0-3830 GCA_964195655.1 uncultured Gammaproteobacteria bacterium
CCCGGAAGGCGGTGACCTGTTCGTCGGTGGCCGCGGCAGCCTGTTCCTGCAGAACGTACTGCTGCCGCAACAGGGTGATCGAATCATTGATCTCGGCGACCTGCTTGACCAGATCCTCGGCACGGGCCTGCTGGAACGGCAGATTCTGGATCTGCGCGGAACTCTGGGCGCTCATCGCAAAGCCCAGCGAGGTGTGGTCCAACGGGGTGCCCAACGGCCGGGTGATTGACTGCACCATCGCCACCCCGGGGGTGCGGAATACTTCCTTGGCCACCTTCTCCAGCACCATCATGTTGGCCGGGGTGCGCAGATCGCGATCGGTCTCGACCATCAGCACTTCCGGATTGAGCCGGGCTGCCGAGAAATGCCGCTCCGCGGCCGCGTAGCCCACCTTGGCCGGCGCCCAGTCAGGCTGGTAGCGGCGGGCGTCATAGTTGGTTTGATAGCCGGGCAGGGCCAGCAGACCGATGAGCGCCACCGCGATCGAACCCACCAGAATGGGCCCGGGCCACCGGACGATGGCGGTGCCGATACGCCGCCAACCGCGGGTCCGCATGGCCCGCTTGGGGTCGAACAGCCCGATGTGGCTGCCCATGGCGATCACCGCCGGCGTCAGCGTCAGCGAGGCCACCAGGGTGACCAGGACGCCGATGCCGGCCGGAATGCCCAGGCTCTGGAAGTACGGCGTCCGGGTGAGGCGCAGACAGAAGACCGCGGCGGCGACGGTCAGGCCCGATCCGATGATCACGTGCGCGGTGCTGCGGTACATCGTGTAGTAGGCGGCTTGGCGATCCTCTCCGGCCTGGCGCGCCTCCTGGTAGCGGCCGAGCAGGAATATCGCGTAATCCGTTCCGGCCGCCACGACGAGAAGCGTCAACAGGTTGGTCGCATACGTTGACAACGGGATGACGCCGACGTGGCCCAGGAAGGCGACCAATCCGCGGGCTGCGGCCACCTGAATCGCGACCGCCACAAGTGTGAGCAGCGCGGTGATAAAGGACCGGTAGACGATGAGCAGCATCACCGCGATCACCCCGAAGGTGAGCGCGGTGACCTTCAGATGGCTGCCCTCGCCGACCGAGAACTCGTCGGCGACGAGTGCCGCCGGGCCACTCACGTACGCCTTGACCCCGGGCGGCGACGGGGTGTCGGCGACGATCTGGCGGACCGCGGCGACCGACTCGTTGGCCTGGCTGCCGCCGGCATCCCCGGCCAGATAGACCTGGATGAGAGCGGCCTTGCCGTCATTGCTCTGCGACCCCGCCGCGGTCAGCGGATCACCCCAGAAGTACTGCACGTGCTGGACGTGTTCGGTGTCGGCCGACATCTCGGCCACCAGGATGTCGGCGAAACTGTGGGCCTCGGCGCCCAACGGCGCCTCGCCCTCCAGCACGATCGTGGCCAGACTGTCGGAGTCGTACTCGTCGAATACCGTTCCCACCCGCTTGGCCGCGATCAGCGACGGCGCGTCTTTCGCGCTCTGCGCGACGTTGTGGATGCGGCCCACTTCTTCCAGCGGGGGAATCAGGGCGTTACTCGAGGCGGCCAGAGCCAACCAGAAGATCGCGATCGGGATCGCCAGGACGCGGATCAGGCGCGGGATGCGACCGGGGGCACCGTCGTGCTTTCTCATCCGACTCGTCTCATCCGGACTTGTCCAGGCAGTAGACGTAGGCACTCGCGGCGTTCTCCGAACGCTCCACTTTGACGACCCCGTCGATGGTGATTCGACAGCCCAGGCTGCTGCCGTCACCCTGGGCCTGGATGTTGACCAGTACCGCCGGTGTGGTCGTCGAGTCTTCGTAGGACCACGGGAGTGCCGCGTCGTCGACGCGCTGCGGCCGGGAGTTGACGTCCATGTAGGTGATGGTCGCGGTAGCGCCGGGCTCGCCGAACACCTCGAGAGCGACACGTTTGGGGTTGAACGGCACGATCTGGTCGGCGGCACCGCCGGGGGTCACCGGGTTCTGAGGTCCGAAAGCCCCCTGCAGGCGATAGACCGCGAAGCCGGCGAGTGCAACGACGGCGACCGTCACCCAGACCAACCAGCCGCGGGCGATCGCCGAGCCGATGGACTTTGACCTGGTGGATGTGGGTTTCATCCGCCCCATCTCCGGCCGCCGGCAGGACAACCGGATGGGTTCACATGCACTCCTGCGGGACGAGACGCCGACGCTTCGGCGATGACAGTGCCGTGCCGCTGACCGTACGGTACCGGGCGCTTTCGGGCACGGTCAGGAACAGATTTGGGGGGACCGGGTGAGGTTGGGAATGATCATTTCGTCGTCGCTGCGACAGCAGCCTCAAGTTGCTCCTCGTAGGCTCCCTCATCCCTGCCCAGTGCGATGGTGGCCGCCGCCATCGCCAGGGTGGAGACCGCAAGAGCCACCGCTTCCCAGCGCCCGACATCGAGGTGCTCGCCGAGCACGACCGCACCCAGCATTACCGCGACCACCGGTTCGAGCACCAGCATCGTCGGGACCGACGTCTGCAGCGACCCGGCGTGGAAGGCCGACTGTTGCAGCAGCATCGCTACCACCCCCAACAGCGCCAGCAGGTACAGCACCGGAGTGGTCAGCACCGCTCGCGGGCCGTCATGGGTCAGCACGTGCATGACGAGCTTGGTGAGCACCGCGACGACGCCGAACAACACGCCCACCGCAACGGCCAGCAACACCGCGCGGCGCCAGCCGATAATGCGGGTCGCGACGATCACGCACGCCAACACTGCCGCCGTACAGACCACCGCGACCACCGCGGAGGTGGACAGCGACGCTTCGTAATTCCCAGGACGGGCTTTGGCCAGAACTACGAACACCGCGAGCGCGGCGGTGAGCAGTAGCGAACCGTTCGCCAACGCCAGTGCCTGGAACACGTAGCCGGCGATTGCCGACGAGGTCCCCGCCCACCACAAGGGTCGTCGGATCAGCGTCTGAATCATCAGGGGCTGACCCCGAGTTCGGCCGGTACATCCATGGTGGCGCGCTGGCGCGCCACGATTCCGATGGCCAGGAACGCCGCGGAAAGCAGAGCCAACACAACGGTCAGACCGTGGCCGATTACCGCGTCTCCCACAGCGTCGGGCTCCCTTCAGACCGTGTCCGAACAACAACGGTGTCCGAACAACATACGGTCGCACATTCCGCGCACCCGGACGACATCGACATCCCCGGCACCTCCGGCGAAGATGGAACCATGTCCGCACAGTTCTCACTCCGGGAAATCGCGGAGCAGATGACCGACGAACCGCGCTACAAGCATCGACTCAAGCTGGTTTTCGAGTTCTTCCGCGGCGTCGGCGACCCGGAGGCCGACCTGACCCAGCTGATCGCGCAGGAGCCGCCGCCGGTCGGCGACGTGCGGTTCGACGCGATCCTGGCGGCCTCCGCTGAGTACGTCGCCTATCACCACGACCTGACCGTTCCGGAGTGGGCGACCGACGACGGCCGCACGTTGGACTTCGGCTGGTTCAGCCCCGAGTACCAGCAAGCCCGCCGGTGGGCGATGGTCTATTCGCCGGCCGCGTTCAAAGCACGCGGGATCTACATCGAGGAACGCGATCTGGCCAACGTGTGAGTGTGCTGCCCGTGCACATGTGCCCGCATACTTGTGGCAATGAACCAGAAATTGAGCGCTGACGATTTTCGCTCATTATTCGCCGACTTGGCCGACGAACTCGCGAGGCGCAACGTCCGGGGAGAGGTCCACCTAGCCGTGGGCGCGGCCATGAGCCTGGAATACAACTCGGATCTGTTGTCGGGTGACGCCGACGCACAATTCGCCCCCGACGGTCCGATGATCGAGGCGATCCGCGCCGTCGCGGCCAAGCG
>CAXMSM010000370.1:0-6224 GCA_964195655.1 uncultured Gammaproteobacteria bacterium
CGCCCCAAGCTGGTTGGCATAGGAGAACGAGTCCTCGAGTAGCGTCATGATCGGGATGACGCCCGAGCTTTGGTTCTCGATGTTCTTGATCGGTGCGCCGTGCTCGCGAATGTTGGTCAGCAACAATGCGACTCCGCCGCCGCGCTTGGACAGCTGCAGTGCCGAGTTGATCGAGCGCCCGATGGACTCCATGTTGTCCTCGATGCGCAAGAGGAAACAACTCACCGGCTCACCGCGCTGCTTTTTTCCTGAGTTGAGAAACGTCGGGGTGGCCGGCTGAAATCGGCCGTCGATGATCTCGTCGACCAGCTTCTCGGCCAGTTCCGTGTCACCGGAGGCGAGCGTCAGTGACACCATGACGACCCGGTCCTCGAAACGCTCGAGGTACCGTTTGCCGTCGAACGTCTTCAGCGTGTAGCTGGTGTAGTACTTGAAGGCGCCCAGGAACGTCGGGAACCGGAACTTCTTGGCGTACGCGCGATCCAGCAGTGTCTTGACGAAGTTGCGCGAATATTGGTCGAGCACCTCGCGCTCGTAGTAATTCTTCTGAACGAGGTAGTCGAGCTTCTCGTCCTGATTGTGAAAGAACACAGTGTTCTGGTTGACGTGCTGCAGGAAATACTGATTGGCAGCTTCCCGGTCCTTGTCGAACTGAATCTTGCCGTCGGCGTCGTACAGATTCAGCATCGCGTTCAGCGCGTGGTAATCGAGTTCCGCCGCGTCCAAAGAAGCGCGAGTGTGAACGCCGGTGGCTACAGGCTCTGCAGCTGTGACGGTTGGTGGCACGTCTGTTCCTTCCAGAATTCTTGCAAGCCCGCACGGACGCAGTCGACGTCCTCTGGGGTGCCCATCAGTTCGAAGCGGTACAGGTACGGCACACCACACTTGCGGGAGATGACATTGCCCGCGTATGCGAATTCCGCACCGAAGTTGTTGTTGCCCGCGGCGATCACGCCGCGGATCAACGACCGGTTGTGTTCGTTGTTGAGGAACGCGATGACCTGCTTGGGGACGTAGCCGCCATCGTTGATGTCGGGCGTGACGCGCCCACCCCCGTAAGTGGGCAGCACCAGCACGTAGGGCTCTTGGACGAACTCGGGGTCCTCGATTCGTCCATGAACCGGGATCCTGATCGCGGACAGGCCGAGTTTTCCGACGAACCGGTGGGTGTTCTCGGACACGCTGGAGAAGTAGACGAGATTGCTCACAGTGACCACCTCTTATTCCCCACCTCTTAGCCCCCGAAGTCCGCGCTGTCGGCCCCGATACCGGTCAGTCAGTCGTCAGGCAGTTGCCGCGACCGCGCCGCCGAGCGACTTGATCCGGTCGGGGCGGAAGCCCGACCAATGATCACCGCCGGCCACCACCACAGGGGCCTGTAGGTAGCCCAAAGCCATGACGTAGTCGCGGGCCTCCTGGTCCAGGCTGATATCGACCGACTCGTAGGCGACGCCCAGCTTGTCCAGGGCCTTATATGTGGCGTTGCACTGCACGCATGCAGGCTTGGTGTACACGGTGACGAGTGACTGGGCTGGCTGGGTCATCTGCGGTGCGACTCCTCTGCGGAAGTTTCGGGAATGGACTCGAAAGGGACTAGCACTGGCAACTACTCGGTTTGTGCATCTCGCTCTGTTTCGGCGGCCCGAAAACCTCCAAAATTCCGTGCCGTCCGGGCCGCGCTCCGAAGTGTCGAAAACTGACTCCGCCGGATATTTTGGCTCCGGCCGACCTCCGATTCCTGGGGGCCTGTCGGTGTTCGAAACACTACACCTGGTGTCCGACAATCAGGATAGATACAAGATGTTCTGAATAACATTCTTGAAACTCCCAGGTCGTAAGCGTTCCGGCAGATACCCGTCCGGCGTGTCGCACATCACACTCACCCGTGTCGCCTGCGGTCGGTCATGTGTATCGGTAGCCACCGACATCACCCCGGTCCGGCAAGGGCCGGCAAGGGCGCTCGGCCTATCGCCAGCAAACTGTCAACCAGCCCAGCGGCACCGTCAGCAAGGCACCCTCTTCAGCGCTCAGGCGCCGCGGCCGCTGCGTAGGGCCAGCGTGTCCGAGAGCCCGGCCGCCATCGCGGCAACGGCCCTGCTCGCTTCGGCCGACCTCGGCGATCAACTTGCCAACAACGCCGCTCAGCCGCTCAGCGACCTCCGCATCCTCCCGCGGGTGCTTACCCTCCAGCGATGCGGCCGGGATGGACAGGGCAAGATCCTCGACCGCCAGCGGCTTACCCTTCAACGCGCCGTTTCCGCCGGAGACATCCCTGCACCCCGATCTCTTGCGCCCGCTGGCGGCGCTGATCGAAAAGGCTGCCACGCGGACCCAAGTCGTCGTGGTCACGCATTCACAGACGCTGCGCGACTGCCTCCGTGCCGCACCGCTGGGCAGCGACCAAGACGCTTGACCACCCCACCGTGGGACTGGGGGAAACGTTGAACCTCAGCGCCGCTTCGGATGCGGTCGCAGCGCCCGGGTGAAGAAAACATTCACCCGCTTCATCGTCGCACTGTAGGGCAACCACATGGTGCGCTTGAACAGGTATAGCGCGCGAATGTCCGACGAGGTGTATATCAGGAACCGGTTGCGGACCACACCGCGCAGAATCTTGTCCGCGGCGACCTCCGGAGACACCGCGTGCCCGCCGAAACGGTTCGTCCAGAACTGCACGCGTGGATGCTCGCGGTCCACACCGGCGATGTGCAGCGTTTCCACCAGAGGCGTTTTCACTGCCCCAGGCACCGCCACCGAAACGCCGATGCTGTGCCGGTGTAAGTCGAAGCGCAACACCTCCGACAACCCGAGCAGACCGTACTTGCTAGCGGAGTATGCCGCGTGCCAGGGCAGGGCCACCAGGCCGGCCGCCGACGAGACGTTCACCAGATGCCCGCCGCGACCTGCGGCCATCATCGGCGGCATGAACGTCTCGATGACGTGAATCGGGCCCATCAGGTTGATGTCGATCATGGACTTCCAGTGGTGATGGCTGAGCTGGTCCACGGTGCCCCATGCCGACACTCCGGCGATGTTCATCACCAAGTCCATCGGCTGGTGATTGATGTGGATGTCGGCGGCGAACCCGGCGACCTCGTGGTAGTCGGAGATGTCCAGGGCTCGATGCGCGGCGACAACGCCTCCCAGCGCGCGCGCGTCGGCGACCGTCATCTCTAGCCCTGCGGCGTCACGATCGGTCAAATAGAGCTCAGCTCCTGCGGCGGCCAGCTTCAGCGCGGTCGCACGCCCAATCCCGCTGGCGGCGCCGGTGAGAAGACACCGTTTGCCGGCAAAGTCCCCGTCGAATCCGATCTGCTGTGCCATGACGGCGACCCTACTGGCCGCTGTCGGAGCCACCCCACAGTGCGCTGAGCCACAGCCGCTCAACGACGTCGACGGCACCGGCAGGATCCTGATTACGGCCCACAAACGCTGAGTCTTGCGCGAGCGTCATGGACGTCACCGCAGTCAAAGTGCGCACCAGTGCCGCGACGTTGTCCGATACCGGTTGTGTACCTGAGTCATCCTTGACCAGCCCGACGATCTTGTCGATCACGGTGTCTTGAAAGTCGTCCATGATCTCGCGGATCTGGGCGTCGGTGCTTCGCGCCAGATTGCACGCGCTCATGATCGGGTCGTGCGACGAGAACACGATTGCCGCGTAGCCGACCATCCGTTTGGCAAAATCAGATGGCGACTCCCCCGACTCACGCGGCGCGAAGTCGTGGGTGAGCTTGTCGAGTTCGGCCATTGCATCGGCGACGATCACCGCGAGCACCGCGTACTTAGAGTCGAAGTAGAAGTAGAAGCCGGATCGCGCGACACCGGCGCGCTCGCTGATGGTGCTGACAGAGAGGTCGGCGAACGAGCGTTCCTGCAGTAGTTCGCGGACCGCGCCGATGATCGCGTCGCGTTGCCGGTCACCGCGACTTCGACGGTCCTCCGGAGCACTGGATAGTTCGGCGGTCATGGCAGTAGACCTTCGCATCGCAACTCACTCCAATCAAAACTTGACATGCGTCAAGTTGCCCTATCAGGATATGGGGAGCGGTGACATCCACCACAGCTTACCTTTCCCAGGAGAGTTCGATGGCGACGATCAACACCAAGGATTACCTGCTTGACCAGGCGAAACGGCGCCTGAAGCCGACGCCGGTCACCATCCCGGGCATGGGTGCCCTCGAGAAGCGGCTGCTTGAGCACGAGTGGAAGAAGGTCGTCCTGGCTGAGCCTCCTGCGGGCAGCGGCCTCAAAGCCGTGACGGGAGACAACGGACTCCCCGTATTTGCGCACATGATCGAGCTGTTCCGCGGCGGCCCCGACTACGTCCTGCATCTGTACCGCAAGCACGGGCCGATCCACTATGCGGGCTCTCAAGTGCTCCCCGCCGTCATGGCACTGGGTCCCGACGCCACCCAGGCGCTGTTCTCCAACCGAAACAAGGACTTCTCGCAGAAGGCGTGGGATCCCGTCATCGGGCCATTCTTTGAGGGCGGCCTGATGTTGCGCGACTTCGAAGACCACATGTACCACCGCCGGATCATGCAAGAGGCATTCACCCGCAGTCGGTTGACCGGGTACGTCGAGCACATCGATACGGTGGCCTCAGCGGTGATCGCCAACGACTGGGTGGCCGACGATCCTCGATTTCTGTTCCATCCGGCGGTCAAGGAACTGACGCTCGACATCGCGTCAGTCGTGTTCATGGGCCACGAGGCCGGCACCGACAAAGAGCTACTGACCACCGTCAACGAGGCGTTCACCACCACCACCCGGGCCGGAAATGCGATTGTGCGCCAACCCGTGCCACCGCTGACCTGGTGGCGTGGAATCCGTGCCCGCAAGACGCTCGAGGAATATTTCAACGCGCGCATCGCCGAGAAGCGACGCTCGGAGAGCACTGACATGTTCAGCGTGCTGTGCCATTCGCAGGACGAGGACGGCCAGAGTTTCACCGACGAGGATGTCGTCAGCCACATGATCTTCTTGATGATGGCGGCGCACGACACGTCGACGTCGACCCTGACGACGATGGCCTACCACCTGGCGGCCAACCCGGAGTGGCAGGACAGGTGCCGCGAAGAGTCCGAACGGATCGGCGCCGGCCCACTCGATATCCAAGCCTTGGAGAAGCTGGAAACCTACGACCTGGTAATCAACGAGGCCCTGCGGATGGTGACCCCGCTGCCGTTCAACTTCCGCCAGACAGTCCGAGACACCGAGTTGATGGGTTTCTACATCCCGGCCGATACCGCAATCATGACCTGGCCGTCGCTCAACCATCGGTTACCCGAGCTGTGGACCGATCCCGAGAAGTTCGATCCAGCGCGGTTCGCCGAACCCCGCAACGAGCACAAGAAACATCGCTACGCGTTCGCCCCGTTCGGCGGCGGTGCGCACAAATGCATCGGCATGGTGTTCGGTCAGTTGGAGATCAAGACCGTGATGCACCGACTGCTGCGCAAGTACCGGCTGGAGTTGGTCGACCCGAGCTACCGGCCGCACTACGACCACGGCGGCATGTCGGTTCCGATCGACGGCATGCCGATCGTGCTACGTCCGTTGCACTAACCGCGTTATCGCCGAAACGGCATTCCTGCAGCGAAAGTTCGAGTGCGGTCCAGCCGGAACGCAGTTTCGGCCGGCTGGTGGCGGAACGCAGTTTCGGCCGGCTGGTGGCGGACCGGTGGTTTAGGCGGACGTCAGCAGCCGGTTGCCGCAGGCCACGACCGAGCGCAGCGCGGACTGGACCGGATCGTCAGACCATCCCATTGCCCATTCGGCTCTGTCCCGGTGGCTACCGCAGACGAAGGTCGCGGTGTCCTGACCGGCGGGCAACTGATGAAAGGCTGTCATTTCCACGGCGACCCCGCGCTCGTAGAGCATCGCGATCAACGCGGCGACCGGCCCGCTCGCCGCGGCGCGCGATGTGCCGATCCGATCCCAGACCGCCAGCGTCGCCTGGTAGTTGCGGGCCTGAGGACCCAGCCGACCCGGCCGCCGTTCGGTATCTGTGCACGCCCACTGACCCAGGCTTAGTGGCCCCGTGAGCAGCGCGTACTCGTTGATGAACTCATCGAAGGATTTCGTGTCTGCCTGCTGCCGGAGTGCGCGCGGTATCGGCCCGTCAAAACGTGCCGCGAAGCGCGCTGGCGCGAGGCGTTCAGTGGCGAGGGAATTCATGTGCCGGCCTTCTGATCTGAGAGGAAACGACCGACGCAGTA
>CAXMSM010000371.1:0-7181 GCA_964195655.1 uncultured Gammaproteobacteria bacterium
CAAGCTGATCGGCGAAGATGCGGATCGCCACTGCGAGTGGCGCTGGGGTCGCCGGATCTACGTGAGAGCGCAGATAGCTGCCGCCGGCGGCCAATGACAGCCGGGCGTTGGCCGCTGCTGCGTCAAGGGCGACGGCGTCGCTGCCCGGATCGGCATTTGTTTGCAGAGACACTGCGTTGCGCACGGTATTGAAGGCGGTGCAGGCGCGGACGTTTGCATCCGCGATCTGTTGATCGGTGAACGGGACCGGGTCTGGGTCCGGGGCGGTGGTCGTGCTCGCATCTACTGGGTGCAGCACGGGCCAGGCGGCAAGAGCTACGGCGATGAGGGCGAATACCAGAGCTATGGGGGCGACCCAACCCGACCAATTCGGCGGTTCAGGGGACGGCGCGGCCTGCGTGCCAGAATCGTCCGGTGCCGCCCGCATCTCTGGCGTGGGCTTTGACGCGTCGTGTTTGGGCATGAGTGATGGTAGCGCTGCGCCTCTGAGGGCGTCAGCGCAGCGAGGCCTTCTCCAGCTCACCCAGCGCATCACCTGTGTACACCGCTAGCCGCTGAAGGTGGGGTAGGGCGTCACGGCAGCCGATGAAGCCGAAGTTCATCGTCTCGGCGTAGCTCTGCAGCGTGACGTTCAGTGCCATCCCGTGCATCGGAATCGACACCGGGTACATAGCTTCCAGCCGGGAACCGTTGAAGTACAACGGTTCCCGCGGACCGGGAACGTTGGACACGCACAAATTGAAGGTGTAAGGCCACGGTGGCTTCACGCCCGTCAGGGCTCCCGCGATCTGCCCGCTCGCTGGTGCCAGCAATGCCGCACTGTAGGCGACGATGGCCGCCGGCGACAGTGTCTGCAGCTGGGCCTTGGACGCCCGGGTGGCCGCGGTGATCGACTTCAGTCGCTCGATCGGATCCTCGATGTCGGTGCCCATCGGGGCCAGGATGGCGCCTACCGCATTCCCGCCGCCTTCGTCGCCCTTGGGGCGCACGTTGACAGGAAGGAATGCGATCAGCGAGCGCTCCGGCAGCTCGTCGATCTCGGCGAGGAACTTGCGCAGACCGCCGCCGATGATCGCCAGGGCCACGTCGTTGATGGTGGAGCCGTGCTGGGAGCCCACCGCCTTCAGCCGATCGAACTCGTACTGCTGAGTGGCGAAACGGCGGTTGCGGCTGATCCGCGCGTTGAGGATGCTGTGTGGCGCGGACACCGAACCCGCGATATTGGCGTACTCGCCGTCGCGCCGGATCTGGGTGTTGACCAGCGCGGTGGTCAGATCGACCGCTGAGCTGACGCCGCCGCTCACCGCTGAGCCGATGCCTCCGAGTGCCCGCAGCGTGGCGGTCAGGGGATTCAGCGAAATCTCCGAGTCCGCGGACTCGGGCCGGGAGCGGGGCGGCGTGGGCACATTGAAGAACATTTGGGTGTCACGCGACTCGGGGTCGGTGGACAGGCTGCGCGCCAACATCTTCATCGCGCTGTAGCCGTCCACGAGGGCGTGATGAATCTTCATGTAGAAGGCGAAGCGCCCGCCTTCAAGCCCCTCGATGACGTGAATCTCCCACGGCGGGCGGGTCAGGTCGAGGTGGTTACTGTGCAGCCGGGAGACCAGGATGCCCAGCTCCCGCTCGTCACCTGGACTGGCGAGCGCCGAGCGTCGAACGTGATAGTCGAAATCGAAGTCCTCGTCGGTGACCCAGTCGTGCACCGGGCTGAACTGCAACCGCGGGTGGGCCAATTTGAGGTTCCACGGTGCCGATACATCCTGGCGCCGCGCGTCGTCGATCATGTCCCGCAGGTAGTCGCGTGGTAAGTCGGCCGGCGGGGTGAACGGCAGAAGTCCCGCGACGTGCATCTTCGAACTCGACGTCTCGCCGTAGATGAACATCAGGTCTTGCAGCCCAAGCCTGACACTGTCGTTGCTCAAGGGGTCTCCTGTGGAAGTAGCTGCTGGTGGTCTGCGTCTTACGGTATAAGTCCTGATGGTCTAGGCCACGGTACGCCCGTGCGGTCAGGTTCCACAGAAGGTTTGAAAGGACGTGGAGAACTCCTCGTCGGCCGGCTCGGCGTAGCGCTCGAATCCAGGGCGTTCGTCGAACGGGGATCTGACCGCGTCCAGCAGTTGCTCTAGCGGCGCCAGCTCGCCCGCGGTGGCTGCGGCCAGCGCTTCTTCAACGAGGTGATTGCGCGGGATGTAGATGGGATTGACCAGGTCCATCGCATCTGCGTCCGGCCTCAATGCCTGCCATCGGGAGGTCCAGTCGTCGAATCGCGCCAGATCAATGAACTCGCCGCGAACCGCCTCGGCTTGTCCGCGAGCCACCCGGCTGAGCCGTCGATAGAACGAAGTGTGATCGACGCGACTCTGCTGCATCTGCGAAAGCAGCTCCTCGGCCAGCGGTGCCACCGCCCCGGCAGCAGCGTCGGAAACCCCGAGCTTGGCCCGCATGCCGGCCGACCAGCACTGCTCGTAGCTACCCCCGAACCGGGCCAGGGACGACTCGGCGAGTGCGACCGCCTTCTCTGGGTCTTTTGCGAGGAGCGGCAGCAGCGCTTCGGCGAAGCGGGCCAGATTCCACAGCGCGATCCCGGGCTGATTGCCGTAGGCGTAGCGGCCACCGATGTCGATTGAGCTGAACACAGTCGCCGGATCAAAGCTCTCCATGAACGCGCACGGTCCGTAGTCGATGGTCTCGCCGGAGATGGTCATGTTGTCGGTGTTCATCACGCCGTGGACAAAGCCGGCCAGCATCCATCGAGCGATCAGCTCGGCCTGCGCAGCGCTGACCGATTCAAGCAGAGCGAGATAGCGGTTCTCGGCCTGGGTTGCGCCCGGATGGTGCCGGACGATCGCGTGGTCTGCCACCCTGCGAAGCAGGTCCAGGTCCCCGCTGGACCCGGAAATCGGGGAAGTGTATTCCGAACCGTATTGGGAAGCGTATTGAAAAGAGCCGACCCGTAGATGGCTGTCGGCCACGCGGGCGAGCACGGCCCCCGGCAGCGCGGTCTCCCGGTGCACCGTGCGTCCTGTCGCGACTACTGCGAGAGCCCGGGTGGTCGGGATGTGCAGCGCGTGCATGGCCTCGCTGATGAGGTACTCACGCACCATCGGTCCGGTCGCGGCCAGCCCGTCGCCGCCTCGGGCGAATGGTGTCCGTCCGGAACCCTTGAGATGGAGATCTCGCACGCGGCCGGAGGCGTCGACGATCTCACCGAGCAGCAATGCGCGGCCGTCACCGAGGCGGGGGACGAATCCGCCGAACTGGTGGCCGGCATAAGCCTGCGCAGCGGGTGTCGCGTCACCGGGGACCGTCGTCCCCACCAGCAGGCCCAGCCCTTCGGCGCTGCGCAACCAGGCGGGATCGAGGCCAAGTTCGGCGGCCAGCGGTTCGTTGAGGACCACAAGCTTTGGATTGGGTGCTGCTTCTGCCTGCCAGCGCACCGCCAACTCGGGAAGCTCCCGGACGAACCGGCCCTGAAGTGCGATGCTCACCTGATCCAGCCTACGGAGACGGCTGGATCACCGCGATGGCGTCGACTCCCTCCTTGATCGGGATCCGCCGCGCACTCTCCTCAAGCACCAACGTCCCCGTGGGCTCGGTGTAAGCGCCACTCTCTGGCAGGATCAGCGCGCGCTGACCGGGGGCGACGTCGGCGGTCTGCAGTGCCGACGTCGGCGGGGCGATCTGTTTGATGCTGAACGGGACCTCTGTGGACAGTTGCCACACCAGCGGCGAGTACGTCTCCGGGCGGTCGCACCGCCAGGTCGCGAGGCTCAGCTTCGGCGGACCCGTCGTGGGCCACCACAGCTTCGGCACTCTAGACCCGGTGTCGGCATCGGAACCCGCCACGTCGAAGGTCTGCTGGTCGCCGTCAGCGTCGGACAGTACGACGGCTGCGGTCCCGCACGTGCTGCCCGTGCTGTTGTAGAGCGCGTATGCCAGCTCAGCACCGTCGGCGCTGAGCCGTGCCACCGACACCGGCGAGTTCGCTTCGGCCTGGCCGAGCGGGGTCGGTTCACCCGGCCCGCGCGCGGCGTACAGGGTGTCGGAGCTACCGAACCGAGATGGCGGAGCCTCCGCGCGGGCGAATATCGCGGTGCCGCCGCGGGCTACTAGTAGCCGCGGCTCACCCGGACTCACTCCGGCTACCGGCGGCAGGTCGACCTTCTGGTGCAGAACGGGTTGTGAGTTGGGGTCTGCCAGATCAAGCTGCATCAGCCGATTCGGGTGCTCCCACCACACGACCGTGCTGTCGCCGCCGGTTCCCAGCACTGGACCCACCGACACTGGGCGAGTAGTTGTTTTTCTGCTGTCGACCTCGAGCGTGGCGACCTTGTTGTCGGTGGTGCGCGCGAAGACGAACCGGCCGTCCTCGGTGACGATCTCGTCGTTCGAGGCTTCGAAGGTGCCCGGCGACGTGGCGATCACGTCGGTGCCGTCGACGAGTCCGATCTCGTCGACCGCCCGGTAGACGAGGAGTGGGCCGGTGGGTTTTGACGGTGCCGTCGGGTCGAACGGTGAGCTCGGACGCCCGGTGCCGGCCGGGCTGGAACCGGGTGGGGAACCAACACCAGAGCAGGCCGCGACGATACTTGCGGTCAGGACCAGCGTCGTGACCAGCATGATGGATGTCTTCGGTCTCTGCAGGATTCTCATAGTCGCTCTGCCCCCATGAAAGCTCAATCCCGAGTGTGACGCGGCACGGGGTCCTCCGTACTGACCCGAGAACCGGCGGGTCGGTATTGTGATTCTCCTCTGGCGGCGGGGATAAAGACCGATACAAGTCGATATCAGATGTGGAGCAACGCTGTGAGCCTGAACACCATCGCTCTGGAGCTGGTGCCTCCGAACGTCGAACGAGGCCGTGAACAGGCACTCGAGGACGCGGGAAAGGTGCTGCGGTGCTCCGCGGAGACCGGTCTGGCCGGGCGCGTCCGCCACGTCATGATCCCGGGAATGATCGAAGAGGACGGCGATCGGCCTATCGAGATGAAGCCGAAGCTGGACGTGCTGGACTTCTGGTCGATGATCAAGCCGGAACTTCCCGGCATCAACGGTCTGTGCACCCAGGTCACCGCTTTCATGGACGAGCCCGCGCTGCGCACCCGGCTGACCGCTTTGGGTGACAGTGGATTCGACGGGATCGCGTTCGTGGGCGTCCCGCGCACCCTCAACGATGGCGAGGGCTCCGGCGTGGCACCGACCGACGCGTTGTCGCTTTTCGACGATGTCGTCGACAACCGCGGCGTGATCCTGATCCCGACCCGGGAAGGCGAACAGGGGCGCTTCGAGTTCAAATGCAACCGGGGCGCCACCTATGGCATGACGCAGCTGCTGTACTCGGACGCGATCGTCGCATTCCTCACCGAGTTCGCCAGAACGACTGAGCACCGACCCGAGATCCTGCTGTCGTTCGGCTTTGTGCCCAAGGTCGAGACGAAGATCGGTCTCATCAACTGGCTGATCCAGGATCCGGGAAATGCAGCGGTGGCCACCGAGCAGGAGTTCGTCAAGACGCTCGCCGGCAGCGAACCCGCCGAACGGCGCAAGCTGCTGCTCGACCTGTACAAACGGGTAATTGACGGCGTGGGTGGGCTCGGCTTTCCGTTGAGCGTCCACTTCGAGGCGACCTACGGCGTCAACACGTCGGCGTTCCAGACCTTGGCCGACATGCTGGACTACTGGTCGCCCGACCGGCCGTAACGCGGCGAAGAAACAGATCCCCAAAACCTAGTGAAAGCGTGAAGAACAATGAGTGACACATCTGCGAACAGCGCACTTGAAAGCGGAACCTGGACGTTGGATCCGACCGCGACGTCGATTGGATTTGTTTCGAAACTGTTTCTCGGACTTAAGGCCAACGGCCGTTTCAGTCGTTATGAGGGGACCATCACCGTCGGTGACTCGGCGGCTGATTCCTCAGCCGCGGTCACCATCTACACCGACAGCGTCGATACCGGCATCAAGATGCGCGACGGACATCTGCGCGCCGACAACGTCTTCGATACGGCGAGTTTCCCGACGCTCGAGTTTCACAGCACCGCAGTCACCGAGACGCCAACCGGGCTCGACATCACCGGGAACCTCCGGGTGCGGGACACGACCCGGCCGATCAGCTTTCACGCTGTGCGGGTGACCGATTCCGCCGTACCGCGCTACACCGCCGACGTGCGGGTCAGTCCCAAGGAATTCGGGATCACCCGGCCCGGCACCACCAGACCGCTGGATGTCCTGATCGATGCGACGCTTCGACGGAGTTGACGCTCCGGGGCACCCTGGCGGCCCGCCCACTATCGTTGCGGGAGTGTCCGATCCGTCCAACGCCGACCTGCGAGCCCTGCGCGCGCGACTGGACGGGCTGACGATCCGTGACGCCGCCCGGCTGGGCCGCAGGCTCAAACAGTTGCGAACCCCGACTGTCGAGCAGCTCGACCGGCTGACTCAGCAGTTCGGCGCCGCCGAGGCACTCGTTGCGACGCGGACGGCCGCGGTCCCAACGATTACCTATCCCGATCTGCCCGTCAGCGAGCGCCGGGCCGACCTGGCCAAGGCCATCGCCGAGCATCAGGTGGTGGTGGTCGCCGGCGCTACAGGTTCCGGCAAGACCACGCAGCTGCCGAAGATCTGCCTCGAACTCGGCCGCGGCATCCGCGGCACCATCGGCCATACCCAACCGCGGCGGCTGGCGGCGCGCACCGTCGCGCAGCGCATCGCCGACGAACTCGGCACACCGCTCGGCGGTGCCGTGGGCTATACCGTGCGCTTCACCGACCAGGCCAGCGACCGCACCCTGGTGAAGCTGATGACTGATGGCATCCTGCTCGCCGAGATCCAGCGTGATCGTCGTCTGCTGCGTTACGACACCCTGATTCTCGATGAGGCCCATGAGCGCAGCCTCAACATCGATTTCCTGCTCGGATATCTGCGGGAACTTCTGCCGCGGCGGCCCGACCTGAAGGTCATTGTGACATCGGCGACCATCGAGCCGGAACGTTTCGCGGCGCACTTCGGCGGAGCCGAACATGGATGTAGCGGCGGAGCCGGACATGGATGTAGCGGCGGAGCCGAACATGGATGTAGCTGGGGCGCTCCCATTGTCGAGGTATCGGGGCGTACCTATCCCGTCGAAATCCGATACCGCCCGTTGGAAGTCCCAGTCCGCGCCGCCAACTCAAGCAATG
>CAXMSM010000372.1:0-5202 GCA_964195655.1 uncultured Gammaproteobacteria bacterium
CGATCCCGACATTTGCGCGGAACGCTTGCCTGTCGACGAACTAGCGGAGCTGCGCCGCAATGCTCCGATCTGGTGGTGCGAACAGCCGATCGGAAAGGGCGGGTTCAACGACGGCGGCTATTGGGTGGTGACCAAACACAAAGACGTCAAGGAGATATCGCGGCGCAACGATGTCTTCTCCAGCTGGCAAAATGGCACCATCCCCAGATTCCCCGACGACATTGCGCGTGAGAACATCGACGTGCAGCGCCACGTGATGATCAATATGGATGCCCCGCAACATACGCGGCTGCGCAAGATCATCTCGCGGGGGTTCACCCCACGCGCCATCGGGCGGTTGCGTAGCGAACTCGACGAACGGGCACAGAACATCGCGAAGGGGGCCGCCGCCGAGGCCTCGGGCGATTTTGTTGAGCAAGTGTCATGCGAGCTGCCACTACAGGCGATCGCCGGGCTACTGGGCGTGCCCCAGCAGGACCGCATGGAACTGTTCCGGTGGTCCAACGAGATGGCCGGCGGCGAAGACCCGGAGTACGAGCACATCGATCCGATGACATCCGTTGGGGAGCTGCTCGCCTACGCGATGAAGATGGCCGAGATCAAGGCGAAGAACCCCGGCCCGGATATCGTCACGACGCTGATTGAGGCAGACATCGATGGAGAGAAGCTCTCCGACGACGAGTTCGGATTCTTCGTGCTCATGCTGGCCTTCGCCGGTAACGAGACCACTCGCAACTCGATCACCCAGGGCATGATGGCGTTCATGGACTTCCCCGATCAGTGGGAGCTCTACAAAAAGCAACGCCCGCAGACAGCCGCCGACGAGATCGTTCGCTGGGCAACACCGGTCACCGCATTCCAGCGCACGGCACTGGAAGACGTTGAGCTGTCCGGGGTGCAGATCAAGAAGGGTCAGCGGGTGGCGATGTTCTACCGTTCGGCCAACTTCGATGAGGACGTCTTCGACGACCCGGACACGTTCAACATCATGCGTAGCCCCAACCCGCACGTAGGTTTCGGCGGGACGGGGGCGCACTACTGCATCGGGGCCAACCTGGCCAGAATGACGATCGACCTGATTTTCAACGCTGTCGCTGACCACATGCCGGATCTCCAGCCCCTCGGTAGGCCAGAGCGGCTGCGCTCGGGCTGGCTCAATGGGATCAAGCACTGGCAGATGGACTACACAGGGCAGTGCCCAGCGGCGAACTAACGCCATCGAGGATTTCTCGCGAAGTTGAGTGGCTGTAAGGCGTCACAGCCGCAACAACATCACCGCGATCCTCTCGTATGATCCTGTCCGCCAACGGGTTCCCCGGTGGCGGCGAGAGAACAGTCAGCGATCACATTCCCTCACACCGCCACGCGCAGGATCTGACTTTAGGAACCCTCAACACACGAAGTTCAGGTCTTACAAGTGCTGACCCGGTTACAAGCCAGAGCCGCGCCTGATCTCCCGTCCAAGTAGGGATTGTCCAGCTTGGATGACCAGTCCGGGAAAATCAGGTACGCCCGCATGGCCATCTCGCCGGCATCGGCGAGATGGGCTGCGGCGGAATCACAATAGGTTCACACTCGGTGTGCACGCGGCGGATGCCCGGGCACGGGAGGGGACACACTGATGACGACACCGGACACGGTTCGCACTCAGCGCGGGGGCGTTCGGCTGCAGGGGGTCGACAAGACCTACGGGACAGGCGAGGCCACCGTAGCGGCGCTGCACGGCATCGACCTGGATATCGAGGCGGGCCAATTCGTTGCCATCATCGGTGAAAGCGGCTCTGGCAAGACCACACTGCTGAACGTCATCGGCGGCATCGAACCTGCGGACGGAGGCTCAATCATCGTCGCCGGCCAAGACATCTCCGGGCGCAAGCCTCACACCCTGAGCGAGTTCCGTCGCGACCACGTCGGTTTCATCTTCCAGTTCTTCAATCTGATTCCGACACTGACGGCTCAGGAGAACGTCGAGGTAATAGTCGAGTTGACCGGGCGCGGCGATCGGGGCCGTGCCGCTGAGCTGCTTGCACTCATGGGATTGGCAGAACGCACCCGCAACTTCCCCGGGCAGTTGTCGGGCGGCCAGCAGCAACGGGTGGCCATCGCCCGCGCACTGATCGCCGATCCCGACCTGCTACTGGCCGACGAACCGATGGGTGCACTCGACGTCACTACCGGACAGCGGGTTCTCGGGCTGCTCCAGCAGACGAACCGGTCCGACGGCCGCGGCGTAATCATGGTGACGCACAACAAGGTAGCCGCCGAAGTCGCCGACCGGGTCATCCATATGCGAGACGGCGTAATCGTAGACGACCGGCGCAATCAGAGCCCGGCCGACGCGGCCGCGGTTCGGTGGTGACCGGCGTGGGACGTCATGAGGCAGCGCGACACGGCGGCCGGATCCTGCTCCGCAAAACCCGACGTGATCTGCGCCGCCGAGCCGGCCAGTCGGCGGCCATCGCCGTAACCGTCATGCTCGGCGTGATGCTGTTCATCGCCAGCTATGACTCATTCCGCAACCTGACCGACTCCTACAATCAGACCTACGACCGGTTGCATTTCGCTGATCTGACCGCATCCGGGGGCGAACCAAAGGAGCTCGCCGCGATTGCCCGCGCCGCCCCCGGTGTCGAGCAGGTGACCACCCGCACCCAGGCTGACGTCCCCCTCAATATCGATGGCACCAAGCTACTGGGCAGGATCGTCGGGCTGGGCGCCGGCGAAAGCGCGGTCAACGGTATCGAGCTCACGGCAGGGCGGGCACCGGACCCAGCGACGCCCGGCGAGGTCGCAATCGAGAAGCACGCCGCGGAAACGTTCGGCCTGTCACCCGGCGACCACTTCGAGGTCTACGACGGGACCGGATGGCGGACTGTCGTGGTCACCGGGGTAGCGCTGTCGCCGGAGTACCTATGGCCGGCCCGCAACCGGCAGGACATTCTGCCCGACCCGCACTCCTTCGCCGTGGTGTTCGCCCCGCAGAATCAGGCCTCCCAGCTGGCCGGACTCTCGCAGGGAAATCAAACGCTGGTCAAGATGGCAAGCGGCACAACACGAGTCGACAGAGACCGAGTGCAGGGACTGCTGATGTCGCACGGGGCGGTCGACGTGCAGACCCGCGAAGACCAGCCTTCCAACGCAGCACTGCATGAAGACCTCGACGGGTTTTCCGAACTCGCGGTGGGCTTTCCGGTGCTGTTCTTGACGGCCGCGGCGATCGCCCAGTACGTGGTGGTCACGAGGGTCGTCCGCAGCGAACGCCGCATCATAGGGGCCATGCTCGCAATGGGCGCACGACCGGCGGCGGTCGTCAGACATTATCTGTGGTACGGCGCCATCGTCGCCGGTATCGGGGCACTATTGGGCGTGGTGCTCGGAATGGCGGCGACATCGCTAGTCACCGGCTTCTACACGGCGGCGATCGGTGTCCCCGACACCGTTGTCAGCCATCACGTCAGCACCGCGGCCATCGGGTTCATGCTGGGTCTGATCGCCGGCCTGGTCGCGGCCCTGGTGCCGGCGATCGGCGCCTCTCGCATCCCGCCCGCAGACGCCATGCGCGGCGACACTGTTTCGACGGCGCAGATGGGACCACTGACCCGGCTGAGTGTCCGGTGGCGGATGCCAGCCGTCGTCCAGCTCGCTTTGCGGTCTCTGACCCGCAGTAAGCGCCGGACCGTTGCCACCATGATCGGCAGTGTGCTGGCGTTGGTGCTGGTTTTGGCGTCGGTCGGAATGGTGACCAGCATGCGCAAGATGCTCGACATCCAGTTCAGCGACGTTCAGCGCGAAGACGCATCGGTACTTGTCGCGCCCGGGGCGCAAGGTATCGGCGGCGTGCTCAAAACCCTGCCCGGGGTGGCCGAAGTGGAACCCAGCAGCGCCGCCCAGGTGACCGTGACGGCCAACGGGCACACCTACCCAACCTCACTGACCGGTTTCATTCCGAATACGTCCATGCACGGATTTCGTTCTGCCGACGGTGGCCACGTGTCGCTCCCTGAAGACGGCGTGATCGCCGGGTCAGGCCTCGCGGATCGCCTTGACGTGGAAGTAGGTTCGGACCTCACAGTGATCTCCAAGGGCGCTGCACCACAACAGGTTCGCCTGGCCGGGCTGCTCGACGAGCCTCTGGGAACCCCGCTGTATGCCACCGATGCGACCGCCACCTCAATAACCGGCCAGCCCGCAAACCAGTATTTGCTTCAATTCAGCGCAGACGTTGACCCGGAAACACTTCGTAGGGACGTCACCGGGCTGCCGGGCGTGCTGGCCTACACCGACACCCATGCGCTGGAGAAGACGGTGGACCAATACCTTGGGCTGTTCTGGGCCTTCGTCGGTGTGATGTTGGCGCTGGGCTCAGTGCTGGCCTTTGTGGTGATCTACGTGACGATGACGGTGAACCTGGCCGAACGCAGCTCCGAAATCGCCACCTTGCGGGCGGCCGGTGTGTCCACGGGGCGCCTCACGACCGCACTCGCGTTGGAGAACCTGGTCGCTACTGCGGCCGCCATCCCGTTCGGGCTGGCCGCCGGCGCCGCCGTCGCCTGGATGTTCCTACGGTCGTTCAACAGCGACCTGTTCACGATGCACCTGTCACTGGGCTGGACGACGCTGCTGATGGCCGCGGCGGCCATGTTCGTCGCGGCGGCATTGTCCCAGCTGCCCGCCGCCCGAGTGGTGCACCGCATGGACATCGCCCGGGTAGTTCGCGAGCGGGGCCAGTGACAAGCCATACCGCCATTAATAGACGGAGCCGGTTGCGGCTTTGAAACGCCGTTTGAGCGAACGGAAGCGGGCCAACGCTCTCGCGAAGATATGGGATCGGAATATCCGGACAACCGCAGAGCCGTTCGCTCCACGATCGAGTGAGCCTCGGCGGAACCGCATGTGTAATCTGCCTCAGCAATGGATGAATCGGTGCGGTACGAGAAGCTAGACGGCGGAGTCGCGATCGTCAGCAACACTGATGCGCCGCTGAACCGGATGAGCCTGGCCTACATCGAGCAGCTCGGCGAGGTCGTTGACGACATTGCCGGCGACGACGAGATCCGGGCCTTCGTAATAACGGCCGACGGACTCGACAACTTTTCCGTAGGCATGAACCTCAAGGAGCTGTTCAAGGGTCTCGAGGCGGCGGGCGGGGTTGACGAGTTTTTCGACCAACGGCTCGATCTCATAAAGCGCGTCGAGACCATG
>CAXMSM010000373.1:0-4099 GCA_964195655.1 uncultured Gammaproteobacteria bacterium
GCACTTCCCCGAAGGACTCGGCGGCCTCAACGTGTCTCGCGGCCTGCAGGCCGTCGCAGACCGAATCCTGCAGGACGCGGGCGGCCCTGTGCCGTTGGCACTCAACCCGATGGGCTATGGCATGGCCGCCCCGACAGTGCGCGAGCATGCCCAGACCGACGATGTCCGCAAGACACTGTTGCGCCCGCTGGCGACCACCGAGGACATCTGGTGTCAACTGTTCTCCGAACCGGGCGCGGGTTCGGACCTGGCGGGTCTGTCGACCTCGGCGGTCGGTGACGGTGACAGCTGGATAATCAACGGGCAGAAGGTCTGGACGAGCCTGGCGCACCGCGCACGGTGGGGACTGCTTCTGGCCCGGACCGACCCCAACGTGCCCAAACATCGGGGGCTGACCTACTTCGTTCTCGACATGCATGGCGACGGAGTCGAGACCCGGCCGCTGCGGCAGCTGACCGGACACGCAGAGTTCAACGAGGTCTACATCACCGATGCGCGCATCCCCGACGCATACCGGCTGGGTGCGGTCGGCGACGGCTGGCGGGTCGCGATGACCACGTTGATGAACGAACGGAGCGCGCTCGGTGGCAGCGCCAGCAGACGCGGTGCAGGGCCGATCGGCGATGCGGTCGCACTATGGGCGTCGCGTCCAGACCTGCACACCCCCGTTTTGCGGGACCGCCTCACCGTCCTGTGGCTACGCGCCGAGGCGCAGCGCCTGACCTCCGAGCGGTCCAGGGCGACCGCGACCGTCGGTGGGCCGGGCCCCGAAGGATCGATCGGCAAACTCGTGGGCGCAGAGCTCAACCAGCACATCTACGGGTTCTGCATGGACCTCCTCGGACCGGAGGGACTTCTGTACGACGGCTACGCGATACACGAAGGAGCGGCTTCCGGCGAAGACTGGCGGGGATCGATCCAGCAGAGGTTTCTGCGCAGTCGTGCCAACACCATTGAGGGCGGCACTTCCGAAGTGATGCGAAATATCCTTGCCGAAAGGGTGCTCGGGCTGCCCGGCGACCTGCGCGCCGACGCCGGAATGCCGTGGAAGGAGATCCCCCGTGGCTGAGGAGCTTGCGGATCAGCCCGACAGCAGCGCTGAGGAGCGCGAGTTCACATTCACCGACGAGCAGAACCAGTTGCGCGCTGCGGTGCGCGCGTTCTGCGCCGAGTATGCCGACGAAAGCTCGGTGCGGACCTCGATGGAGTCCGACCCTCCGTTCAACGCGAAAGTGTGGGCGCGGCTGGGATCCGAGTTGGGCGTGTTGGGGTTGGCCGTGCCTGAGGCCGAGGGCGGTGCCGGTGGCACTCTGGTCGACCAGGCGGTCGCGATCGAGGAACTCGGCGCCGCGCTGGCCTGCGGACCGCTGTTCGGCACCGTGTACCTCGTCATTCCCGCGCTGATCGCGGCCTCGGGGTGCGGCGACATGGGGTGCGGCGACATATTGACTCAGCTGGTCGACGGCACCCGTACCGCGGCGTTGGCCGTCAGTGACGTGGCCGGCGAGTTCAACGGCTCGACGGCCACCGTGGATGCCGTAGCGACAGACCAGGGGTGGGCATTGACCGGCACCGTCCCACGGGTTGTCGATGCGGGCGCGGCCGACAGCCTGCTGGTCGCCGCCAAGGGCCCCGATGGTACCGGCATCTACATCCTGGATACTGATAGTCCTGGGGTACAGCGTATTTCGTTGAGCACGCTGGACCTT
Source organism: uncultured Gammaproteobacteria bacterium (assembly GCA_964195655.1). Lineage (GTDB taxonomy): Bacteria > Actinomycetota > Actinomycetes > Mycobacteriales > Mycobacteriaceae > Mycobacterium. The sequence continues at coordinate 1,710 of CAXMSM010000373.1, forward strand.
ACCCGGCCGCAGGCCAACGTCGAATTATCGGGTGCGCCAGCGCGACTCATTGTCGGCGCCGACGAGGCCGCTCGGGTGATCACCCATGCACTGCATGTCGGTTCGGCATTGCTCGCTGTGGAACAGGTCGGTGCGGCGCAGCATCTGCTCGACCTGTCCGTCGAGTATGCGAAGAGTCGGCTTCAGTTCGGCAGGCCGATCGGATCGTTCCAGGCGGTCAAACATCGACTGGCCGATGGCCTCGTCGCACTGGAGCACGCGAGGTCAACCGCTTACCACGCGGTTTGGGCATTGACCGGCGGCACGGGAGACGCGCTCGACCCGGCGCTGGCGGTCAGCATCGCGCAGGCGACATGTTCGGCGGCCTTCACTCAAATCGCCACCGACACGATCCAGGTTCACGGTGGGATCGGATTCACTTGGGAGCACCAGGCGCACTTGTACTACAAACGGGCTTTCACCGACGCCGCACTGCTGGGCACGGCCGAACAGCACCGCGCCCGGGTGGCCGAGTTGGTGCTCGGGATACCCGGCAAGGGCGCCCCGCGCGTCGCCACCGGGTCTCCTAACTGAGCTGGAACATCGAGGGGCACAACGTGAAACACCCGATTTCGCGCTGCGCCGTCGCGCCCTTCCCGTCGCGCCCACGCCGTCGCGGTAAGGCCGAATGTGAATCCGGTAGATCGCTTCTTCGAGATTTCGACCCGCCGGTCGACGGTCAGGCCGAGATACGTGGCGGCGTCGTGACGTTCATCGCGATGGCCTACATCATCGTGCTGAACCCGATAGTTCTTTCCGGCACCGAGGATGTCATGACGATCTTGTTCGGCCTGATCGCCCGGCTACCGTTCGCGTTCGCGGCCGGCCTCGGTATCAATTCGTTCCTGGCCACTACCGTCGTGGGATCGCTCACCTGGCCCGAAGCGATGGGCCTGGTGGTCATCAACGGGCTGATCATCGTGCTGCTCGCCGTCACCGGGCTACGCCGACTGGTGTTCGACGCAGTGCCGATTGAACTCAAATTCGCGATCACCGACCGGGGCACTTTCCCACGGCTGCGTTCAGCGCTGATCGTCGAGGGAGCCGGTGCGGTGGTCGGCGGCGCGACATCGTCGTCGTCCAACACTGTCTTCATCGAATCCGGCGCAGGCATCGAATCCGGCGCAGGCATCGAGGAAGGTGGCGGCCGCCGCACTTGTGATCGTCGGCGCGATGATGGCATCGCACCTGCGCCACATCGACCTCTCGGAATTCTCGGTGGCGCTGCCAGTCGTGCTGACCGTGACGGTGATGCCGTTCAGCTACTCGATCGCCAACGGGATCGGGGTCGGCTTCATCGCCTTGGGTGGTGTTGCGCACCGCGGCGGGCAAGGCGCGTGAGATCAGCCCGCTGCTGTGGGTGGTGGCCTCCGGCTTCGCGGTGTACTTCGCTCGCACTCCGCTCGAAGCTCTGATCGGCGGCTAACCGCGGTACGACGGGACCACCGCGCTGATCGCCCGCCTAGACTGCCGTCGATGGAGGACGACCTTGCGGTGGAGTTCGTCGGTGCCGGACCCGGCGCCGCAGATCTGCTGACGGTGCGCGGCGCACGGATGCTCGGCCAGGCCGATGTCGTCCTCTACCCCGGCAGCTACCTCGATGCAGACGTCCTCGCGAACTGTTCACCAGCCGCCGAACTGGTCGATACCGAGGATCTCGACCTGGAAGCCATCGTCGCCAAACTGGTCGACGGCTACCGGGCCGGTCGGCGGGTAGTGCGGCTGATGTCGGGGGATCCGTCGTTGTATTCGGCAATGTCCGAGCAGACCCGCCGCCTCGATACGGCCAGCGTGCCATGGGCCGTCACCCCGGGAGTGCCGGCCTACGCCGCAGCCGCCGCGTGTGTCGGCAAGGAACTCACCGTGCCGCTGGTCGCTCAATCCGTGGTGCTCACCCGCACTCAACAGCGCTCGACTGCGATGCCGGACTCGGAGTCGCTCAAGGCATTCGCCGCGACCGGTTGCACTTTGGTACTTCATCTCGCGATCACCCGCACACGCGTGCTGATGGCTGAGCTGGCGCCGGACTACGGGACAAACTGCCCGGTGGTCGTGGTGTATCGGGCTTCCCAGCCCCAGGAGCAGGTGCTTCGCGGCACGGTCGCCGACATCGCCGATGCGGTCGAGGCCGCCGGTCTACGCCAGGCCGCCGTGATCCTGGTCGGGCGGGCACTCGCCGGCTGGCCCGACCCGGAAGCTGGGGAGAGCTACCTCTACGACCCAGCGCGCGATCGTTCAGCCCGCCCCCTTGCGCCCAACCCGACAATTGGCACGCAAACAGCGAGAGCAGCCCGCCAGGACGTCGATCTCGGGACGGACGGTTTGCGCTCCACTCGAACGCTTTACGACGT
>CAXMSM010000374.1:0-3958 GCA_964195655.1 uncultured Gammaproteobacteria bacterium
ACAGCCGGGGCAGGTGCTGCGGCTCGGTCCGGCGGCAGGGACGGGCACGCAGACGGGGGAGTACGGCATAGGTGCGACAGACCTGTGCGAGTTCATTGAGTTCCCCGAGCAAATCCTGCAGGTGTGTGGGGACAGTTTTCGCGGCCAGGGCGTGGGCTTCGGCGGCTGGTTCTCGCCGATCGCCCTGCATGTCCTGGGCGACTCCCTCGACGATCTGACCGGCGTGCGATACGACGGTGTCACCGGCATCGACACACCATTGTTGGCAGACGCTGCGCCGCCGGGTGTTTCGCAATTGCCGGCGGGGGTCGTCGAGATCAACCGCGAGAACTACCTCCTGATCACCACCACTAAGGACCTCCGTCCGCAGACCTCTCGTCTCGTCAAAGCGGTGCCAGGACAGGGAAACTGGGCCACAGTGCCGGGATCGGAACGCGACGCCGGCTATGCCGGAGGTCGGCAGTCGCAGATCAGCGGCTACTACGACCCGATTCCGACCGCCGATTCTGAGCGCGGCTGGATCTATTTGGTGGCGAACAACTTCGACCGCAGCGGTCCGGCGGTGCTGTACCGGGTCGCGCCGCAGTCCTTCACCGACCGGACCGCCTGGCAGGGTTGGTCCGGCACGCAAGGCTGGGGCTATGAGCCGACGCCGTTGTGGAGTGACTGGGTGGGAGAGGTGAGCGTGCGCCAGATCGACGGCAGGACTGTGTTGTCGTACTTCAATGCCAGCACCGGGAACATGGAGATGCGCGTCTCCGACGATCCGACGGGGCTGGGCGCGGCGCCGGTGACGACCGTCGTTTTCGCATCAGAATGGCCGGATCCGGTAGAACAGCTTCCGCCACCTGAGATCAATCGACTCGCGCAGCCGTACGGCGGTTACATCTCACCGGGGTCCACTTTGGACGCGGTGCGGGTGTTCGTCAGCCAGTGGAACACCGCACTCCGCGGCCGTGCTCCGTACCGGGTGATCCAGTTCGCGGTAAACCCGTTACTTCCCTGAGCTACTTGCCCCAAAGCTGGTCGATCAGGTTGTATCCGGTTGGGTCGCTGGGCAACGACCATGCGAAACCTTGGAGAATGATGATGGCGACGACGTTGGCCGCGATGAGGATGATGAAGATCCACACGACGATCGTTGAGATCAGTCGCGGCGTGCTCTGCGGAGCCGGGGCGGCAGGGATGCCTGCCGGCATCAGCACCAGCATCACGGCGCAGTAGACCATCACGATCACGAACGTGATTAGTGCCCAGGTGTAGAGGTGGAGACCGAGAATCGGGTCGCCGTAGCCGGGGTCGTTCGGTGTGATGTGCAGCGCTATCTGGCGCAGCGAGACCGAGGAGCCGGCGAGAGCCGCTACGAGGCTCATGCCCAGCCCCTGGGCGTAACGCGATGCGGTAAGCGTGCCGCGGCGGGCCTGCATGATCACGAACAGGGCGCCCAGTGAGCAGAGGAACATCCCGTAGCGCTGGAGCATGCACAACGGGCAAGGAAATTCACCCAGACTGAGTTGAACGTAGAAGGCGCTGACAAAGACCACGCTGTAGCCCAGAAGCCACACGTGTAGACCCCAGAAGGAGATGAAACCCCAGATTCCACGTCCGGGCATCGAGGAATCTTCCAGGCGGGGTGGCGCACCCGTGGCGGCCATGTCCTGCTCCCTATCGGCAGCCATCAGAAGCTCAGATCTAAGACGGAGTTGAGGTGGCTCCGGAAGATACCCATCATCGCCACCACCCCGAGGGTCCAAAGTCCGATGACGAGACCACGCTTCGCACCCCGCCATATCAGCAGCGCGACGCTGAATAGGAGGATCATTATCAGAATGTCCACTCGTGCATGCTAGATCCAAATGGTGTCTGTGAGTGTCAGATTGCATACTTTCCGGGGGTGTTGGCCCTCCGCTGCTGTCGCACTCGGTGGCAGCACAGGCACGGCTTGTCGTGTGCTGGTGGCTGAAACAGGCCGATCGTGGGCGGCCCTGGTTGTCAGAGTGAGTTGGGGACGGGGTTCTGTCCTATTTTCAGCAGGCCGTTGGCTTTTCAGCAGGCCGTTGACGCGGGGCTGCGCATGAGCGCACAGCACCCGACACCCACACCCAGCATGACGATCGGGAACACCAGTGATGCCTGGGTGGCTGTCGTTGTGGTTGGGCCGATGCCGGCTTGCAACAGCGCCCCAGTCGCTGCACTGCCGACCGCTCCGCCGAGTTGTCGGGTCGTGTTGAATACACCCGAGGCAGCTCCCACCAACTCTGTTGGTACGGTCCGGATGCCGATACTGGCTATGGGCGCCGACACCGCTCCCAGGCCTACACCGGCGACCAGCATCGGTGCCATCAGCAGCCATAGCGACACACCGGGCTCCAGCAACGCGACCAACACCGCGATGCTCACGGCTAGTACTGCGAAGCCGACTCCGGCCAGCAGTGCCGGATTAACTCGATCCGATGCTCGCCCCGCCGCCCGTGCACACCATGATGACAATATGAACATCGGGACGGTGGCCGCTCCGGCCAGCAGCGGTGAGTAACCCAGTGTTGTTTGCAGATAGATCATCAGCGGCAGAAACAACCCACCCATGGCTGCGCCCATTGCAAAGCCCGCGGTACTGGCGGTCGAGAAATTGCGATTGGTGAACAGCCGCAAGGGAAGTAGTGGCTCGCGCGGATTGAGATGTTGCCAGAGTACGAACACAACCAGGCAGACCGCGCCGAGGATGGCCACCGAACTGATGGAGATCGGCCCGACTATGCCGCCCCAGTCGTAGTGCTCGCCGCTTTGGATGGCGAATACCACCGCGAACAGACCGGCCCCGCTCAACGCAACCCCAGGTAGGTCAAACCGATGCTGTTGGTGGGGACGGTGATCGGGAACCAGTCTTAGCGCAGCGATCCAGCCGGCGATCCCAATTGGGATATTGATCAAAAAGATCGCGCGCCAGCCCGCCGTGGCGACCAGCAACCCACCCATCAATGGGCCGGCAGCCATCGAGGCCGCGCCGACGGCGCCCCAGATTCCCATGGCCGCACCACGCCTATCCGGTGGAAACATATGCACGATCAGGCTCATCGTTTGGGGGGCGATCAGTGCGGCCGCCAGGCCCTGCACTGCTCGCGAAGCGATCAGCACTCCCGCATCCGGAGCTAGCGCACAAGACAGCGACGCCACGGTGAACCCAGCCAGCCCGATCAAGAACACCGGTTTGGGGCCGAACCGATCGCCTAGCCGACCAGCCAGAATCAGCGGCACCGCGAAGCACAAGGCATAGATACTGTTAACCCACACCATGTCGTTCAAACTTGCGCTCAGCGAGGATCGCATTGCCGGAATCGCGACATTGACGATCGAGGCGTCTAACCCGATCATGAAAAAGCTCACGCACAGCGCATACAATGCTGCTTGCTTGCCGCGGTCGCGACCTTGGCTGAAATCAGTTTTGTTAGAACCCATTCCGATTGAAATCCTTATCCACAAGTCGCCCTCTCAGCACACCGTCGCTAGTCTGCGTGAGGGTCTCAACGAGACGCTCACGGTACTGCGCCTGGCGGTGTCAGGCCAAGATCGGATTCACCGTGCGTTGGACAGTCCCGCGCGATAGACCGGTGGCGTATGCCGGGTTGCTGGTCCGTCGGCATGATGAATTATTGTGCGCCACCAGTCATGCTGACACATCAGTGAGTGTCATCCGTTCTGCAATCCTGCACTCGCGAAGGTCGCCAGTTGGTCCAAGAAGTCTTGGTCCACACCGTCGGTCCCCAGCGGTGAACCGTATCCGGGTAGGTCTGCACCGGCCAGCGCAGCCAGCATCGAAAACATGGCGATCACAGCCCGCTGTCGTCGTTCCGCCTCGGATAGCTCCGGAAGTGCGCGTGCGGCAACCGCCAGAAACAGCTCAGGCACCGCTTCGGTTCCCCCGAGTTTGTCTCCGCGGAGTTCGGTCGCCCAGATTTCG
>CAXMSM010000375.1:0-3201 GCA_964195655.1 uncultured Gammaproteobacteria bacterium
GAACGCCTCGTCGATATCGACTGTCGAGCACAGCGTGGAGAAGACATTGCTGTAGCTCTTGGCGTGCACGGACTCCATGAACGCGATGTTGGTGTAGACGGCTTCCTCGTGTGGAGTCAGCGCGTCGGGGATGAGGCTGACCGCGCCGACGGTGCCCTGGATAGTGTCCAGCAGGGTCAAGCCGGTGAATACCCGCATCGTGAGCTGCTTCTCGTGGGCATTGAGTGTTCCCCAGGATGGGATGTCGTTGGACACCGGCACCTTTTCGGGCAACCAGAAATTGCCCGTCAGCCGCTCCCACACCTCGGCGTCCTTCTCATCCTGCAGGCGGTTCCAGTTGATCGCAGAAACGCGGTCGACCAGCTTTATTCCCTCGGACACCAGGACCCCATTTCGCCAATATTTGAGTTGCGCTCGCGTGGCTTTTGGGAGGCTTGGGCCTGTTCCACCAGCCGATCCCGACACTACAACTTGTTGGGGCTCAGAACGTGTGACGCCGCAACATCTTGTGTTGGCGTGTCGCGCTGTCGTCCGATAAACGCGTACTCGGAGGCCTTGAACCGGCGCGTGGCCAGCCAGTATTGCCACGTCATCCCACTCCACAGGGTGCGGTTCACGCCGTGTTCGTCCATGTACCAGCTTCGGCAGCCGCCGGTGCTCCAGACCGTACCGCCCAGCGCATCCTGCAGTTCGCCGTTATAGCTATCCTGCGCGGCCTGCGTCGGTGCGACTGCGCGGGCCCCGGCGTGGTCCACCGCGGCGATGGCCTGGGCGGCGTAGCGGATCTGCGACTCGATCATGAACACCACCGAGTTGTGCCCCAGCGCGGTGTTCGGACCAAGCAGGAAGAACAGGTTGGGCATATCGGCGACGGTGACACCGCGCAGTGCCGCGATACCTTCTCTGTTCCACCGATCGACAAGGTTCTCGCCACCCGGACCCTTGATATCGACGTAGGTGTAGGAATCGGTGACATGGAAGCCGGTGGCGAACACCACGACATCCACGTCGCGGACGGTTTCACGCCCACCAGCATCGACGGTGACGATGCCCTGGGAGCACAACCGAGCGATACGGTCGGTGATCACTTCGGTCTTCGAGTCAGCGACACCGCGATAGTAGGTGTCGGAGTTGAGAATTCGCTTGCAGCCGGCCCGATAGTCCGGGGTCAGCTTGCGGCGAAGCTCCCGATCCTTGATCGACCGCCGGATGTTCCACTTGCCGAGCATTTCGCCGATCTTGAGCAACCGCGGCTGCCTGGTCATCGCAAAGCCCACCGATTCGTGCAACCAATAGATGGCCGCACGTGTGGCAGCGCGCGTGCCCGGCACGTTGGCGAAGACCCGGCGCATGCCTTCGGGGATCGGGTTGTTCGGTCTGGGCATCACCCATGCCGGGGTGCGTTGATAGAGCTGCAGCGACGCCACATCCTTGACGATTTCGGGCACGATCTGGATGGCGCTGGCACCGGTACCGACCACCGCGACCCGCTTGTCTGCGATATCGACGCTGTGATCCCACTGCGCCGAGTGAAACGCGACGCGACCCGCGGCCAGATAGTCGTCGAGACCATCGAACTCCGGGGTCAACGGGATGTGCAGACCGCCGGCCCCTGAGATGAGGAACTGCGCAACGAACTCGCGCCCGTCGGTTGTGAATACATGCCAGAGCAGCTCATCTTCGTCCCATTGCGCACGGTCGACGTGCGCGCCGAAGTGAATGTAGCGGCGTAGCCCGTACTTGTCGGTGACGCCCAGCAGGTAGTCCTGGATCTCTGGCTGAAACGACCACATGTGGGTCCAGTCGGCCTTCGGTTCGAATGAGAACGAGTACATGTGCGACGGAATATCGCAGGCGCAGCCGGGATAGGTGTTATCGCGCCAGGTGCCGCCAACCTCTTCGGCCTTTTCCAGAATCTCGAACCCGACACCCTGGCGTTGCAGTTCGATGGCCATTCCCAGTCCGGAGAACCCGGAGCCGATGATCAATGCGCGAGTACGCACCGGGGTGTGGTCGACCGAGATGTTCTCGGTGTGTTCAGCGACGGTCATGCACCCGACTGTACCTGGGAACGCCGGTACCGGATATGCCGCGGCGCGAGCCCTCGCGTCAGGCGACCTGCTCGCGGCGCCGAACTCCTTCGTGTAAGGGCATGTCCGGGTCGATGCTGATGCCGAGCACCTCACAGGTGCCGTCGATGGACCCCAACATGATCGTGGTCAGGTACTCGGCGAACTTCTCCGTCGGCAGCCGTCGCGGGTTGTCCTCGTTGGGGCCCAGCCACCAGTCTGTGGCCGACGTCGCCGCCCCGAAAGTTGCGAATGCGGCCAGCTCGAAGGCCGCGCCGTCGAGTTCCATCTCACGCAGCTCGTTGCTGAACATATCGGCCATCGCCAGGGTGATCTCGCGACCTTCATTCAGCGCCCGCATCGTGGACTCGCTTTGCGCGGCGAATCGGCCCTGCATCAGGAAGCGCACGACATTGGGGTGTTCGTCGACCAACCGCACGTACTGCTCGACGGCGCTTTGGATGACCGCGCGCGCCGGATCTTTTGAGATCTCGATCGACGGGAAGATCGCAGCCCACAGCATGTCCCGCATGCGCTGGCCGATCGACTGGAAGAGGTCTGACTTGTCGGTGAAATGCCGGTAGATCTTCGGCTTGGCGGTGCCGGCTTCCTCGGCGATCTCGCGCAGTGACAGCGCCGGCCCCAGCCGGTCGATGGCACGGAAAGCGGCGTCGACGATCTCGGAACGCACCTTCTTTCGGTGCTCACGCCAACGCTCGCTGCGGGCGTCCACCTTGACACCCGACTCATCGCCCACGCGTGTCCTCGACCCTCGTCGCACCCGATCACTGTACCCGGCCGGATGCCGCTGACCTGCCAAGACCATCGCTCGGGGGAATGGCTGCTGAACTATTGGGGGATTCTTCCCGGCGCAAGGGCTCAGTGGAGCTTAGGTATTATCACCTGCGATAGCCGATCGACGAGACGAGATTCTTAACGGTTCCCCATGGCTAAAGCCTGGGGATTTCAAGCTCAGATACCGCCGACAAGTATCCCGGAGGAGGACTGCCAGTGTCTTACATCGTCAACACTTGTGTGGCCCCGTTCTGCCACAGCCAGAATCACTCTGGCGGCGTTCCAGTCCCGCCCGGCGGTATGCCCGCAGGTGGCGCACTGGAAAGTTCTCACGCCC
>CAXMSM010000376.1:0-9161 GCA_964195655.1 uncultured Gammaproteobacteria bacterium
CGCGGAAAGCGGCTACTGATCCGCAGCTCAGATATCGATGAGCGTGGCCGCCAACTGGTGATCCCCGCGGGCACGCAAGACCGCGATCACCTCGTTTGGCTGGCACTGCAGGTCTGGGGCTAGCGCTGCGAGAGGGCTGGCTACCCTGCGCCCGAGAAGCTGCTGAACCCACTGCATCGCAGTGTCGGCGGGGCCAACTCGCGACACCTCAACAACGGCGTCGTCGAGCTTGAAAGCGAACACGAGAGTATCTGTCGCAGTCGCCTCGACCGCCGCTGTCTGGGCGCGCAGGGAGCCGATGCGCGCCCCTGATGTCGATGCCAGCGGCCAATACACTGCCACCGGGCCGTGTGGGCTGGTGAATGTTCGTCGCTGGCCTGGATCTACGCCCACAGCGGTGGCGACCGCTCGGGAGATGGCTTGTCCGGAACCTCGAAGCACGTCGGCGTTGACTGGCATGAATAGCCGTATCTCGTTGTCTGCGTTGCGGAATGCTCCACGTACTGTGTTCAGCGGCGGAACTTCGGGCCACTCGTCGTCTTTGGTGCGCCGGCGCACCACCCCGGCGGTGATGATGAACTCCAGAGTCGAGAGATACGTTCCGATCGAGGATCGTGCTATGTCTGGATAGGTATCCAGCAGATAGTCGACTACTTCATCGGTGTCGGCCTTCCCGCCGCGGGCGGCGATGTAGTCACCGATGGCGGCCGCGATGCCGGCGTACTCGGTGATTCCCGCCCAGGAGCGCAGGCCCCAGGTGGTACGGCTCGCGCGAAGAAATCGATCGTCCTCTGACAGCGTCGAGTTCAGCCTTTGGACAGTCTTGCCCGCGTCGGCGCCGATCGTGGCGAGGATGACCTTCGCCGTCGACGGGGTGCCGAGCACGTGCATGGCCCCTTCTGCCATGTTGGCGGTGCTGTCGCCGGTCCAGCGGACGCAGACATCGCCGAAAGTGCGCAGCGGCACTTGGCTTTCCAGGTAGGCGTGGGCAACGGCGTCTGGCATTCCCTGCCCGGTTAAGGCGTGCAGCAAGAAGTCGGGGGAGGGGGCGGGCTCGCGTTCGAACGCCGCGTTAAGGGCTGCCGCTGCTTCGGCTCTGCCCCCACGTCCTGCGGCGGTGTTCTCAACCCACCCTCCATGGTCGACGTAGGGACCGGCGAGGTGCATCAACACCTCGGCGGTCTGGGTGGCGGGCTGCACCCCAAGGTGTCGCAGTTCGGCATCGACCACAGCGGTGGGCAGGTAGGGGCCCATGCGTTGGCGTAGCCCGTCGGCATGCTCTCGTACTTCGCGGTGGGCGGGATCGGCGAGCAGCTCGCCAAACCGTGCTTGTGCGCGGGACAGGTGGCGGTGAACCCTGATCAGGGGCACGCCCAGGCGCTGCGCTGCCGCACGCTGCGCTGGTGGGTCGGGTGCCCACATCAGGGTGGACAGGAGTTCGCGGTCGAAGTCGTTGAGACGTGCTATCAGCCAGGCGGTCGCGGTTTCGGCGCTGACACTGCCGGCGGCGGCTTGCTGGTTGGTGTGCACCGCCTCCTGCGTGGCTTCAATCAACGCCCGAACTGCCGCTTCGCCCAACTTCGGACGCTGCAGCAAGGACCTCGGGGTTTGGCCGGCGACATCTGCCCAACGGGGCAACTCTTGGGCATAGATGCCTAGGCGCCGAGGCAACCGCGCGTAAGGAATGGCTAATGACCTGATGTTGTCGAGCCCGGCGATCAGTGTGCCCAGTGCAGTATTCAGGCACTCCTCAGTACTCCACCAATAGGGACACCTACGGACGGGCAACTGTTCTGGACTTGAGATGGTCAGCTCGCGATGAAGCCTTCACGCTTGTGTGATCCGTCGCACATTGGCTTCTTCGCTGAGTGGCCGCAGCGGCACAGGAAGACCTTCGTGCCCTCCTTCACCACGGTGCCGCCGCTGTTCAGCACGGCGCAGACGCCGTCGACTTCGAGGGGGCCGTTCTCCAGGGCAGTGATCTTGACCTCGCTCATACGCTGAATATAGACGCCGGGGAGCGTCTACTCGCGTCGAGCCGACCGGCAATATCGACCCGGCGAAGGTCCTGCAATAGCGCCAGGCGTACAGGGTGCGAGCCTCGCTGCGGGCGGGCTTTGTGACATAGGACCCGGTTTCGGCTAGGCGCGGCACCTACTCGCTCTTGAAATGATGCGTGATCGCGTTCTGCACAGACTCGACTCGAGACTGCACCCGCTCGTTCGCCACCTCTTGCTCGGTGGCGGTGACGACCACCGCATCCGAACCGGGATACACGGTTGCCTCATGCTCGGAGTCCAGCCACCGCACCACGTAGGGCGGTGAGCCATCCGCCGAGCGCACCTCGGTAATCAGCCCACGGTGATCGGACAACTCAGTTGTCGTTCCCTTCATCACCAACCAGTCGCCTACATTGGCCTTCATCTCTGCCCCTTTCATTCGCATCGGCTCCGATCGTGGCGCGCGCCTGGCACTTGTCGGTAGGGGAGCAAGCCACCGGCGGTATGGCCGAAAGTCCATCGACGGTCGATCTTCAGTTTAGTTGCCTGCGACTGGCCCCCTGGGGGCCAGTCGGATGGTTCGTGCTTTCAGCGAGTGGCGGTGAGTTCTTGCGGCTATTTTGAAGCGAGTCGGGGGCGGTGGATCAGCTGGCGATAGCGGGTGTGAGTTGGTTGATGTTCCAGAGGCTCGTCGAGGTGAGCTCGTAGGCGGTGCCGGGCGGTTTCTTCAACGGTACGACCGGGTGCGCTCAGCTCTTCTGCGATCTCCTCGGCTAGGCGGCCATGGGCCAGTCCGTGATCGCAACTGTTCTGCTGACCTCCCTCAGTTCGATCCGTTTCTTTAGTTCTAAGACGTCCTCCTGGGGACAGGCAAGAGCACACTGATTCCCAGGTCGAATGTCGCAAAAGTTGTCTCGGATTCCGCCACGACCCCTGTGGCCGTTGTGGCTATGCCACCCGATGCAAGCAGTTTCGGATGACCTGTGCCTGCACGACCCCCGACCGTTGCCCTCACCCGCCAATCTATGTCCGTGGCAACACCTGCCGACGCTGTGGCGGGGATCCACGGGTGCCCAGGGTGGGCATGTCCAGCCTGCGGGAACACATCGAAGAGATCCAGGCAGAGCAGGAGCAGAAGAACGCCGCCATGCCGATCCCCAGGCGACCGCTCTTGCGGATCGCTGATCGGTACGAGACCGGGCGCAATACCTGACACACTGCACGGCCCGCAGCCAGTTGGTTCGTTCGTCGCTGGGCAGCGGCCCGAAGACGCCCTCTTGACAGCCTTCCCGGCTTCATAACCGGGAGCGTGAGATCGTCACCATGGTCGGCGAAGGTCTCTCCAATAAGCAGATCGCTGATGTGCTCATCACTTCCGGGCGTACTGTCGGGGGGCACATCTACTGCACCGTGCGGGAAACTGGGCATCACAGACAGAGGCGAACTCGCTGACCTCATAGCGCACTTCACCCGCACCGCTTTGTAGCTAATCGGCCTATTGTCAGCACCGATGCGGCCACCCCACTCCCGTTGACGCCGCAAACCCGAATAGCCGGGCCAAACAGCCAGACCGAAGAATGGAAGAGGCGAGATGAGTCGGCTTGACGATATTGGGAAGGTCGACGGGTGGCGGTGCTGGCTATGCGATGAAGCGGTCGACCCTGAAATGTCGGTCAACGACGAACGCGGTCCGAGCATTGACAGCATGAGCAGCAGGAGCAAAGGCAAAGGCAAAGGCAAAGGGACGGAATCGGTGTTCGGTAGCGAGCGGCTCGCTCACCGAGGGTGCAATACCAAAAAGGGCGCTGTTGCTCCCATGGTTGAGTGGCCACAGGACCTGTTTGTTGCAGACGCCGCTGCAATCGTTACCAGCGCCGAGCGGTTGGCCCGAAAGCGCGGCAGCGAAGCAATGGGTCGATGCCCGACCGAAGCCGATGCAGTCGCCGCTGGTGAGTGGTTGGTCGATCGCATGAGTCGACTGGCTCCAAGCCTTCACGTGGAATCGCGGATTCAAGCCGGTGGCGGGCAGTACCTGGTGGTGCTAACCGCCTAGGTTGCCTTCGAGTCGCGTAGCTCGTTGAGCACATCGCTGTGGGCGGCCAGCCCAGACGTCGACGATGATCTTCAATCGGAGGATGAGCTTTTCGCGAGGTCTTGGATCGGCTGGGCCTTATTCGTCTTACCGAGAATGCGCGATCAGTTCTGTCTGCTGCGACCGCACTTATGTCCAACCCAGGCCGGGAGGCTTTCACAACGCCACCACCATGAGGCTCATTAGGGCGCAATGCGTGCCAACAGAGTTCCTGAGGGTCGAAGGAGGATTGGCCGGACCCCGAGAACTGGTCCACTGGACCACCAAACGGGTCCCCCTCACTACCACGTGCGCAGCTCGGTGGATGGCGCGATCTCCTTGCACCATTCACCAATACGGGCACGAGATTTGCTCACGCCGCGAGGCCAGAGGCGGTCAACAAGCACGCGTATGCCATCTTCGGAGGCGGGCTCGTCATAGATGCGCCGTACCCGCACGTTCTTCTGCGCCACGACAACCCTCCGGTTTCATGCGTCTGTCGGTATCGCGTTGTCGCGCAGCCGACTTCGCGAGCCTTTACCCAGGGGTGGCTGCTGTCCACGACTGGTCAGGTGAACTGGCGCAGGTCGCACCCCTGGAATCTAGCTGTCGCTGCAAACATGGGTACATAATCCTGTGCCAGTAGCTGTATCGAGACGCACTGCACGTGCCCCCTTCGAGGCGTTTCTGACGCGGCCTGCCGGCTCTATGTGGACCAAATCCGGCGTACCATCCGGATCGCGGCAACCACCCGAGACCGGTCAGCGAAGGAAAGGATTGCCATGGGTGACATCTATCCCAGTCCGGCCGTCACCGCGGGACACGTTGAACCTAGTCCTCGACGGGTGCGTGGTGTGGTTGGCACCGCCACGGCGTTCGATACCCGGTCGGCGAATTACGTGTGGGAATGGCCGTTCTACCCGCAGTACTACATCCCAGTAGCCGACGTCAGCAGCGGGGTCCTAGTCGACGAAGACCATGAACAGCGTTCGAGCTTCGGTACCGCCCGACGCCACGGGGTGCGCTCGGGCGAGCGCATCATGGCAGGCGCCGCGCAGGTCTCCGGCGACGACGCCACACCGGTGCGGGGCGATCATCTACGGGCCACCCGCCGGTGAGGGCAGCGTTTGGAGCGGCGTCACTTGGATTCCGTTGCGCCAGAGGGCTTTTATGTCGCAGAGTCTGGCTAGGTCTTTGTCCACACTGTTTTCGACAGCGAGCAGATCTGCGTCGTAGCCGGGTGCGATACGGCCCTTGCGGTGGCCCAGTCCGCAGCTGGCCGCCGCGGCAGCGGTGGCACCGGATAGCACCTCTGTGCCGGTGAAACCGTGTCGGGACAGATATGCCAGTTCGAGGGGGAGGACGTCATGGGGTTTTTCTGGGCTGGTACCAGCGTCGGTAGATAAGGCGACATGTGCGCCGGAATCAATGAGCTGGCGGGTATTTCGCCACCCGCCCTGCACCATCGCCACGATGTCCTCCGACATCCAGGACTGCACGCGGACTAGCGTGATACCGCACCACACACCTTGGGCAACGATCGCTTGAACGACGTCCGGGCTATCGACAACACCATTTTCACTGATGAATGTGCAGTGTTCGATCCCGTCAACACCTGCGGCCAGCGCCGCCGCGATCCCAGCGACACCATGGGCGTGCGCGGTCACCGGTAAACCCACCCGATGGGCGGCCTCAACCACCGCGCCCAACTGATCACCGTCGTACTGCGCTTGCAGCGGGTCATTTCCTGCCGTGACAAACCCGCCGGTGGCCATCACCTTGATCCAATCCACTCCCCGCTCAGCCCGCTGCGTTACCGCATCGACGAGCTCCTCCGCGCTGTCGGCCTCGCCGCCGAGGAACCAGCAATGCCCCCCGCCGCGGGTCAGCGGCGGCCCGGAAACGACCAGCTCTGGCCCCACAGCAGTTCCCTGCCGGTATTCGTCCCGCAGGGACAGTGCCGCAAAGTCGCGGTCGCCGAGATCGCGAATCGTGGTGATCCCCGAATGCAACGCCGCCTCAGCATGCCCCCGCGCTCGCTCCACCAGAACCTCATGAGGGTCGTGGGCCAGATCTTCTGGCCTACTGCCGGGGTCCCAGCACAAATGCGCATGCGCATCTACTAGCCCCGGTATCAAAGTCAGCTCACCCAGATCGATCAGCGCCATCTCCTGGGGGCGGCCAGCGCCACCGAAATCGACTGCGCTGATCTGACCGCCCTCGACCACGACCACTACGGGTCCGTCGTGAAACCGGTACCCGTCGAAAATCTGACCGGCGCGAATCCCGACCCGCCTTACCGGTCCTGCCGTCATGGCAGAGACGTCGCGGGAATCAGAGTGCGGCGACGAAGCCTTACCGACCACAATTTGAGTGCCCTCCCAAGATGGATGCCCCCGTTGCCCCGCCCAAGATGATCAGGATGAGAATATCCGCGGATGTTCCGCCACGGAACACACTGACAGGTTTCCGCAGGCCGACGGAACACGGGAACACTAGTCGGAGAAGCAATCGGCGCTGGTGACGGGCTATAATCGCAGGATAGGTAAGGCGTTCGAATCCCCTTAGCTCCACAAGGTCAGAGGATGTTTTTCTCCGGATTGGCGGAGCGCCGGGCTGGCCGCCGCGCCGAGGTCGGCACATGTATCGGTCAGGATCTGAATGGTCGGCGCGGGCAGCTAGTCATCGATTTGGGCAGCACGGCTTTGGGACCACTCTGGGACCACACGTTATGCGCGATGCTGAACGACCTGCGCGTCCATGAACGTCGCGCATCTCGCCGCCGGGGTGAGAACCTTCAGCGAACTGGGGAAATGCGCTACCGCTACTTCCTGGGGGTCAAGTGGTCGCAGGTTCAAATCCTGTAAGCCCGACCAAGAGAAGTAGGCTTTGACCTGCGGTAATGAAGCTTCTTTGCCTCTGCGGTTGCGTGAGGTGACAACTGCCGTGGGGACCACAAGACGATTGTCGGGGCGCTCGATCGACTCGTGCGGGGGGATCTTAGGTCGGTCGTACCGCACGTCATGCACGCTATGCGCGTCTGTGCACGTTATGCGGCTCGGCCGGGAGCGCTGTCCTAGTACCGAATTTGTCCGTTGGTCAAGTGGGTGGTGGTACGCAAGTCCGATGAGGTCTTGCGTGAGTCAGGGACCCCATCGCGAGGTTGTCAGCGCGCGGCGGCCTTGGCCCGGCGCCGTTCGGCGGCCGCTCGGCGCGCTTCGCGAAGCCGCCGGCGAACGACTTCCGGGTCGTCCTCAGCATGGCTGAGGCTTTCAGTTCCCGCCCAGCGCCCTACGCGCCAATGCTGCTGCCGCATGACTCACGATATTCCGCCGCGCTCGGGTGACGGGCTGGTCGGTCACGTTCATCAAGACGTCGTAGACCGGGAGTTGGCGCAGGGACGATTCCGAGATAGACCGACCGTCAGAGTAGCGCCAGCCGAGTTCGGCCAGCAACGCCGTCATCGTGTCGAACGGCAGTTTGGCGCCGGCCGAAGCCGCCGCAAAGGCCAGCATGAGCATGGTCGCTTGCGCGTCGAACTTCTCGTTGGACTTGGGAATCAGCCGACCTGCCAGATGCTCCCACAGTCTGTCGGCGTCACGCTGGGCCGCTACACCGGCCTTGGTCAGCAACAGCGTGTCCTTGCGCTTGCGCAGCAGTCCCAACGACTGGACGCCTTCGCGGAACCGCAGCAGCGGGTCGCATTGGACCTCGCGGTTGTGCTTCCCAATCCAATCATTCATTACAGGAACGACTTTCGAGGCGTCCTCGACGTCAGCTGGTTTCAGGTATCCGGCGGTAGTCAGCGGAATGCCACCGCCCTTGGCGCGGTCGAGAAACCACTGATAGGCCCGCAGGTTGTCGGCAACAGCGACCGTGTCCAGCGGTCGCGCACCGGCCAGGGTGAGCGCCGCCTTCGTCAGGTCCTCACCATACGAGGTGTACACGAGCCGATGGAGCAGGTCGACCAGGCGCGCGTCGATGCCTGCCTCGCGCAGCACGAAATACGCGCAGCCGAAACCCTTATTGACCCGTTCCGGCTCGAACAGCGCGGGGTCAGGGAGCACCCCGGAGAGGCTGTCGGCATCGACCAGATGCCCGCAGTCCTCTGGTGGCGCGGCCCGCTCACCATCGACGGCAACCGCTGCGAGACAGCTATTCTCGGCGGGAAGAACGTCTTCGAGACGCAACGTCAGCTCCCAGTTGTCGCCGTAATCGTAGAGGTAGTGCAGGACATCGCCGGGCTCACTGAGGGTTTCGTCGAGTCGAGTCTCGGCGGCGGGCAGGCCGTCGTCGTCTTCGGGCCACTCCTTGTTGTCCACGTCGTACGGGCACAGGAACAGCTGGCTGTGGTGGTCGAAGGCGCCGCCGCCGAGCGAGAAGCGATGCAGGTGCGAGTCGGTCCAGTCGAACGCCACCTGCACGGCCTGGTGCAGCAGGTCCAACGTCAGGTTCGAGCGCAGGTCCAGCCGTCGCCAGATCGTTGGATCGCTGTCATCGAGGTGCACCCTGACTCGGTAGACGACGACATCACGCCGTCGCGCGCGACGCAGATCGGGGCGCGACACGGGTTCCGGTACCAGACGCAGGTATGTGCGCTCGGTCATGCCGTCCACCTTAGAGCCGCCGCCAAGCCGATCGGGCACCATGTCGGTATGCCGTTGTCGGAGAGGGCGCTGCTCGAGGTGGCCGGTGATCGGATCTATGCCCGGGGCGAGGACTACGTCCGCTATGTCCGAGGGCTCCGGACGGCCGCCGACAAGGCCCACGCATCGGTCCAGGCCAAGCGGGTCTACACCGTGGAGCTCGACTGGTCGGGTCCGGTGCCCTACGGGTTCTGCACTTGCCCGCACGCCGCCGACGGAAACTTCTGCAAGCACCTGGTTGCGGTCGGACTCGCCGCGATCGACAGCGGCGCCGTCGACGACGCCACTCGGGTGGCATCGGCGCTGGATGCGACCGTGCAAGCGATGGACATCAACGAACTTCGGGAAATGGTCCTCGCCCTCGCGCACCGCGACGGCGAAGTGCGCCGCATGCTGGAGGTTCGTGCCACGGCCGCATCCGGTGACGACACGACCGCCAAGGCC
>CAXMSM010000377.1:0-3619 GCA_964195655.1 uncultured Gammaproteobacteria bacterium
GATACCCAGTATCGCGGCGGCGCTCTTCGCCCGATTCCTTTCCCGCCAGAATGACTCACCGACCATGAAAGCGGTAGCGGCACTGCGCAACCAATTCGGTGGCCACGCCGTCAAGAGAGTAAGCGAGTCTGGGTGACCGGAGTACATAGGTGTACGTACGCCACTTGGCCCTAACGGACTTCCGGTCATGGGAGCGCGTCGAGCTTGACCTTGAGCCCGGCCGCACCGTGTTCGTCGGCCCCAATGGGTTCGGTAAGACCAATCTGCTTGAAGCGCTGTGGTATTCGTCAACACTCGGCTCACATCGGGTTGCTGCTGACGCACCATTGATCCGCGCTGGCGCTGACCGCGCTGTAGTGTCCACCATTGTCGTCAACGACGGCCGCGAGCTCGCTGTCGATCTCGATATCACCTCCGGGCGGGCTAACAAGGCACGGCTGAACCGCTCCCCGGTCAGGTCCGCCCGTGAAATTCTCGGAGCGTTGAGGTCGGTGCTGTTCGCCCCGGAGGATCTGTCCCTGGTACGAGGAGACCCGGGCGAACGTCGGCGCTACCTGGACGAGCTCGCTACGACGCGCCGGCCACGAATTGCGGCAGTGCGAGCCGACTACGACAAAGTAGTGCGACAGCGGACCGCATTGCTCAAAACGGCAGGCGCAGCACGTTATCGCGGCGACCGCGGTGCGCTGGAGACCCTCGATGTGTGGGACGGGTATCTGGCCGCTCACGGTGCGGAATTGGTTGCTGCGCGAGTGGAACTGGTCACCGAGTTGGCCCCGGAGGTAGAGAAGGCCTATCAGCTGTTGGCCCCGGCAGCACGTCCGGCGGCGATCCGCTACCGTAGCGGCGTAGAGGCGGTCGAAAGTCAGGCCGCGGCGGGCATAGGCGATGCTGCGGTATTCGAGGCAGCATTGCTGGATGCGCTGGGGCGTCGCCGGGAGGCCGAGCTGGAACGCGGCGTGTGTCTAGTCGGCCCGCACCGAGATGACTTGGAGCTGCGCCTTGGCGAGCAGGTAGCGAAAGGCTTTGCCAGCCACGGAGAGTCATGGTCGTTCGCGCTGGCGATGCGGCTAGCGGCCTATGAACTGTTGCGCGCGGAAGGCGGGGATCCGGTGCTGTTGCTCGACGATGTATTCGCTGAACTCGACACCGCCCGCCGTGCCGCATTGGCTCAAGTCGCTGTTTCTGCCGAACAGGTCCTGGTGACCGCCGCGGTACACGACGACATCCCGGCGGACTGGGATGCGCGTCGGATCGATATCGCCATGCGTGACGGCGAACGCGGCCCCATCTCGGAGGTGCAGGGATGAATGGAAGTGAAGCCATGAACGGCGACAATTCAGACGACACGGTTCCCGCAACAGAACCCCCCGTTGACCGGGCCAGGATCAAGGGGATGGACCTGGTGCGCCGCACCCTTGAGGAAGCGCGGGGCGCGGCGCGGATCCAGGGCAAGAACGTCGGGCGTGGGCGCAACTCCCCCGCGCCCCGCCGGGTTGCGGGCAACAGCAGGCGCAGGTGGTCGGGTCCGACTCCCGACGGCCGCGACCCCCAACTGCTCGGGGCTGCCACCAGCGACCTGGCACGTAACCGCGGATGGTCGGGTCGGGTTGCCGAGGGTTCGGTGTTCGGCCGATGGCGCACCGTAGTCGGCGAGCAGATCGCCGCGCACGCGTCACCGGTATCACTACAGGACGGCGTACTGACGGTGTCGGCCGAGTCGACGGCCTGGGCGACGCAGCTGCGCATGGTGCAGGCCCAACTTCTCGCCAAGATCGCCGCTGCAGTCGGCGATGGGGTGGTGACCACGTTGAAGATCGTCGGTCCGGTGGGACCGTCATGGCGCAAGGGGCCATACCGGGTGCCGGGACGCGGGCCACGGGACACCTACGGATAGGGCGGTTCAATACCACGGGCTGAGAGCGCCGACAAGGGTTAATCCATAACTCTCAGGGGTCGGGACATATCGATATTCGAGATATTCCACAGGAGACGCAAATAGGTGCGTAGAAACGCCGCCTCTGGATGGGTGCTGACGGTGCCTGACGGTAGACTTGCGAAGAGATCCGCGAGGGGCCGCCGTCCCTCGGCAGACGATCCCCCGCGAAACACCAAGGAGACGCGTCCAACGTGGCTGCCCAGAAGAAGAGTGCTTCAAAAGAGTACGGCGCTTCCGCCATCACAATTCTGGAGGGCTTGGAGGCCGTTCGCAAACGTCCGGGCATGTACATCGGTTCTACAGGTGAGCGCGGCCTGCACCACCTGGTTTGGGAGGTCGTCGACAACGCGATCGACGAGGCCATGGCCGGCTACGCAAGCAGGGTCGACGTCAGGATCCTCGGTGACAGCAGTGTCCAGGTCACCGACGATGGTCGCGGCATTCCCGTAGAGAAGCACTCCAGCGGACCCCCCACGATCGACGTCGTCATGACCCAACTACACGCCGGCGGCAAGTTCGGCGGTGAGGAAAGCGGATACACCGTCAGTGGCGGCCTGCACGGCGTCGGCGTGTCCGTGGTCAACGCGCTGTCCTCCCGACTTGAGGCCACGGTCCTGCGGGACGGCCACGAGTGGTTCCAGTACTACGACCGCTCAGTTCCCGGCACCCTCAAGCAGTGTGGTCCGACCAAG
Source organism: uncultured Gammaproteobacteria bacterium (assembly GCA_964195655.1). GTDB lineage: Bacteria > Actinomycetota > Actinomycetes > Mycobacteriales > Mycobacteriaceae > Mycobacterium. The sequence continues at coordinate 2,632 of CAXMSM010000377.1, forward strand.
AAGACCGGAACCACGATCCGATTCTGGGCGGACCCCGACATCTTCGAGACGACCGAGTATGACTTCGAGACCGTCGCCCGCCGCCTTCAGGAAATGGCCTTCCTCAACAAAGGACTGACCATCGACCTCACCGACGAGCGCGTCACCGCCGAACAAGTGGTCGACGACGTCGTGAGTGAGACTGCTGAGGCACCGAAGTCCGCTGACGAGAAGGCAGCTGAGGCGGCCGGTCCGCACAAGGTCAAACACCGCACCTTCCACTACCCCGGCGGTCTCGTCGACTACGTCAAGCACATCAACCGCACCAAAACCGCCATCCAGCAGAGCATCATCGACTTCGACGGCAAGGGTCCTGGCCACGAAGTCGAGATCGCCATGCAGTGGAACGCGGGTTACTCCGAATCCGTGCACACCTTCGCCAACACCATCAACACCCACGAAGGCGGCACACACGAAGAGGGATTCCGCAGCGCTCTCACCACGGTGGTGAACAAGTACGCGAAAGACAAGAAGCTCCTCAAAGAGAAGGACCCCAACCTCACGGGCGACGATATTCGTGAGGGGCTGGCGGCCGTCATCTCAGTCAAGGTCAGCGAGCCGCAGTTCGAGGGCCAGACCAAAACCAAACTCGGCAACACCGAGGTCAAGTCGTTCGTGCAGAAGATCTGCAACGAGCAGCTGGCGCACTGGTTCGAGGCCAACCCGGCCGAGGCCAAGACCGTTGTCAACAAGGCAGTTTCATCCGCGCAGGCCCGGATGGCCGCACGCAAGGCGCGTGAGTTGGTCCGCCGAAAGAGTGCGACAGACCTCGGCGGATTACCGGGCAAGCTCGCGGACTGCCGATCGACAGATCCGAGCAAGTCGGAACTGTATGTAGTGGAAGGTGATTCGGCCGGCGGTTCGGCGAAGAGCGGCCGGGACTCCATGTTCCAGGCGATTCTTCCGTTGCGTGGCAAGATCATCAACGTCGAGAAGGCGCGTATCGACC
>CAXMSM010000378.1:0-5075 GCA_964195655.1 uncultured Gammaproteobacteria bacterium
GCCCAGCCAGATCGGTGGTGCCGGCGCATCGCTGGGGCCGGGGTTGAAGTATGGCTGCATCCGCGTCAACCGGTAGTGGGTGCCCTCGAAGTTCAGCGCCCCACCTGTACGGAACGCTTCGAACAACGCGCGCAGCGCACCGACATAGTCCCGCATCCGTTCGACCGGTTCAGTCCATGGCATGCCGAATCGGTCCTCGATGTTCTGCTTTATCTGGCTGCCTAGGCCTAGTTCGAACCGTCCACCCGACAGCTCTGACAGGTCCCAGGCGGCATAGGCCACGGCAGTCGGGCTGCGGACGAACGCGAGCGTTACCGCCGTCCGGACGGTGATCCGGGTCGTGTGCTCCAGGGCTAGCAGCGCCACCGCCAGGGAATCGTGGATCGTCTCGGGAACGTGAAGGCCGGCAAAGCCGAGCCGCTCCGCGCGCCGGGCGTAGGCGGGAACGGAGGCCAGCGACTGCTCCGGATCCATCGCAAGGTAGACCAACATCAGCTGATCGCCGCCAGCGCGAACGGCAATACCGCGGGAGCCCCTGCGGCGCGCAGCACCCGTGCGGCCATGGTCAGCGTCCATCCGGTGTCGGTCAGGTCATCCACCAGGAGCACCGGTCCACCCGCGGCGCGGCTCAGGTCCGTATCCGGCGCCGACCACGACCGGTGCAGCGCGGCGACGCGGTATGCCGAATTTGCAGCAGTCACCGGCCGACGCTCGGGCGCGTACCGAAGGGTCCCGAGATCGGTGAGCTGACCCAGATCGGCCAGCTTGCGGGCCAGGGACGAGATCAACAGTGGATGTGCGTCCGAGTCCAGCGCCATCACCGCAGTCGGTCGCACCGCCCAGCCCCAGGACGCAAGCACCTTCACCGCGGCCTGCACAACGTCGTCGGACACCTCGGCGTCGGCTTGGTCGAGCAGCTTGCGCAGTCGAGCACCCCATCCCAGATCAGTCAGTCGGCCGAGGACACGCCCAGCTTCGGGGCCGTCGGCAATCTTCCCACTGAGCTGCACCCCGAGCTTCGCCAGCCCGGATGGCCACTGCTTGCGCGGGGTGATTTCCACTCCCGGCCGCATCAGCCGCGCCCTAGTCTCCTCGGCCTCAGCCGCGTCGACGTCTCCGCCGAAACGGGCACCCGTGCAGTTGTCGCACCGACCGCACCGCTCGTCGTCGCCGAGAGTCGGATCGTCGAGTTGCCGGCGCAGAAATGCCATCCGGCAACCGTCAGTGGCCTGGTAGTCGAGCATGGCCTGCTGCTCGCGCTTGCGGGCCTCGTCGAGCGTGCGGTAGCGCGGCTCGTCGTACTCCCACGGCTCGCCAGTCCCGATCCAGCCGCCCTTCACCCGCCGCACCGCGCCATCGACGTCGAGCACCTTCAGGACCATTTCGAGTCGGGACCGTCCGAGGTCAACCAGCGGTTCCAGCCCCGGCGTCGACTGTGGACGATCTGGATTCAGCACATGAATCACGTTGCGCACCATCAATTCCGATGGAAACGCAACCGAGGAGAAATAACGCCAGACGTCCTGGTCTTCTCCCCCCGGCAATAGGATCACCTCGGCACTCTCCGTGGACCGACCCGCGCGGCCGACCTGCTGGTAGTAGGCGATCGGCGAAGACGGCGCACCCAGGTGTACGACGAATCCGAGGTCAGGCTTGTCGAACCCCATGCCCAACGCCGACGTAGCGATGAGCGCTTTGACGCGGTTGGCCAGCAGGTCCGCCTCTAGTTGCTCACGCTCGGCCGCTTCGGTGGAGCCCGTGTAGGCCGCAACCTGGTGACCCTGCTCCCGCAACAGCGCCGAAATGTCGTTCGCCTGCGCAACTGTCAACGTGTACACGATGCCGGAACCGGGAAGGGACTCGATATGTGCGGCAAGCCAAGCCGCGCGCTGAGCCGGGCTGCCCGCCTTCACGACCGACAGCCGCAGCGACTCCCGATCCAATCCGCCACGGAGCACTAGGGTGTCGCCCTGAGCCTGTGTGTCTCCCTGACTTTTGTTGCCCCCGACACCCAACTGAGTGGCAACGTCGGCAACGACGCGGTCATTGGCAGTGGCGGTGGTGGCCAGCACCGGGACGTCGGAGCCCAACTCGGCGATCAGCGTGCGGATCCGCCGGTAATCGGGGCGGAAGTCGTGACCCCAGTCCGACACGCAGTGTGCCTCATCCACAACCACCAACCCGGCGTCACGCGCCAGTGCGGGCAACACCTGGTCCCGGAAGTCCGGGTTGTTCAATCGCTCCGGGCTGACGAGCAGTACATCTAGCTCACCTCCGCGCACCCGTTCGTGGATCTCATCCCAATCGGCCACGTTGCTCGAGTTGATGGTGGCGGCATGCACACCCGCTCGTTCGGCGGCGAGTACCTGGTTACGCATGAGCGCCAACAGCGGCGAGACGATCACCGTGGCCCCACGTCCGGCAGCGCGCAACAGCTTGGCGGCGATGAAGTAGACCGCCGACTTCCCCCATCCCGTGCGCTGGACGACAAGCGCCCGGCGACGATGTACGACCAACGCTTCGATCGCCGACCACTGGTCATCGCGCAGCAGCGCGTCAGGGCCGGCCAATTGTTCGAGGATCGCCTGCGCCTCGGCTCGTGTCGCCATGCCCCTATCGTGCCCGTCGGGGCCGACAGAGGGTTCGTCAGCCCGCAACGACAGCTACGCCGAAGCGTCCATCTCCCGCTTGATCTCGAGCGCGATGTCGATCAGCTGGTCCTCCTGGCCACCGATCAATTTGCGCTGCCCGGCCCGGTGCAGCAGTTTGTGCGCGGGCACCCCGTAGCGCTCGGATTGGCGGATAGCGTGCTTGAGGAAGCTGGAATAGACCCCCGAGTACCCCATGATCAGGGCGTTGCGGTCCAGCAGACACTCGGCGGGCATCGCCGGAGCGACGACCTCTTCGGCGGCGTCGGCAATCTCGAAGAAGTCGATGCCCGTCTTCACACCGATCTTGTCGAACACCGCGATGAGAGCCTCGACCGGTGCGTTGCCCGCGCCCGCGCCGAAGCGGCGGCATGAGCCGTCGATCTGTTTGGCGCCGGCGCGCACGGCTTCGATCGAGTTGGCAACCCCCAGCCCCAGGTTCTCGTGGCCATGAAAACCAACTTGCGCGTCGTCGCCCAGTTCGGCCACCAGAGCCGAGACCCGGTCGGCGACCCCCTCCAGCACCAACGCACCCGCAGAGTCGACGACGTAGACGCACTGACAGCCGGCATCAGCCATGATCCGGGCCTGGACGGCCAGCTTTTCCGGGGAGATGGTGTGGCTCATCATCAAGAACCCGACGGTCTCCAAACCGAGCTCGCGGGCCAACCCGAAATGCTGGATTGAAACGTCGGCCTCGGTGCAGTGCGTGGCGACGCGGCAGATCGACCCGCCGTTATTCTGCGCCTCTTTGACGTCCTCCTTGGTGCCCACTCCGGGCAGCATCAGGAAGGCAATCTTGGCTTCCTTGGCAGTCTCGGCGGCCAACTTGATGAGTTCCTGCTCGGGAGTCTTGGAGAAGCCGTAGTTGAAGCTGGACCCACCCAGTCCGTCCCCGTGGGTGACCTCGATGACCGGCACACCGGCGACGTCCAGGGCCGCGACGATGGCGCCGACCTCGTCGGCGGTGAACTGGTGGCGCTTGTGGTGACTACCGTCGCGCAGCGACGTGTCGGTCATCCGAACGTCCCAGACCGGATTGAAGTAGATGTCGCTCATCGGATCGACTCCTTGGCGTGTATTTCCTTGGCGGCCAGTGCTTCCTTCGCGATCTCCTCGCCGACCTTCGTCGCCGCTGCGGTCATGATGTCTAAATTTCCAGCGTAGGGCGGCAAGTAGTCGCCGGCACCCTCCACTTCGACAAACGTGGTGACGACGGCCTGTCCGCCGGAGTTCATCGACGGGTCGTCGAACTGAGGTTCGTTGAGCAGTCGGTAGCCCGGCACATAAGTCTGTACATCGGCAACCACGTCCCTGATGGACTGCGCGATCGCGTCGCGATCGGCATCCTCGGGTATTGCGCAGAAGATGGTGTCGCGCATGATCATCGGCGGATCGGCCGGGTTGAGGATGATGATCGCCTTGCCGCGCGCAGCGCCGCCGATCGCCTGCACACCGGCGCTGGTGGTCTTGGTGAACTCGTCGATGTTGGCCCGGGTGCCGGGTCCCGCCGATGCCGAGGACACCGAAGCCACGATCTCCGCGTAGGGCACGGTGCCACCTTGTTCGGTGACGGCCCGACACACCGCGAACACGATCGGAATCGTGGCCTGACCGCCGCAGGTCACCATGTTGACGTTGGGCGCATCCAGGTGCTCGCGCAGGTTCGCGGGTGGGATCACCCCGGGGCCGACGGCGGCCGGCGTGAGGTCGATCGCGCGGATACCCGCCTCGGCGTACCGCGGCGCCGCGTCGCGGTGCACATATGCGCTGGTGGCCTCGAACACCATATCGGGCTTCTCATCGAGGTCCAGCAGCCAGTCCACGCCTTCGTGGCTGGTCTCTAACCCCAGCTTGCGTGCCCGGGCCAACCCCTCACTGTCCGGATCGATGCCGATCATCCAGCGTGGCTCAAGCCAGTCGGACCTCTGCAGTTTGTACAGCAGATCGGTGCTGATGTTGCCCGATCCGACGATCGCGACTTGAATTTTTCGTCCAGCCGTATCAGGCATTGGTTCTCCTTAGTCATCCATGTGGACGTCACTCGAAACTTCACTCGAAATTCAGTTGTACCGAACCTAATCCGGCGAAGTCCGCGACGAAATGACTGCCCGGCGGCGCATCGATGGCGCGCGTGCACGAGCCGGGTAACACGATGTCGCCAGCCTTCAGCCGAACTCCGAAAGCCTCGACCTTGCGTGCCAGCCAGGCGACTGCGGTGACCGGATTCCCCAGCACCGCATCACTGCGACCCTCGGCAACCACTTCGCCGTTGTTTGTCAACACGGCATCGATGTTCTTGATGTCGATGTCTTTGGGCGACACTCGCGCCTGCCCGAGCACCCAACCGGCTGACGAAGCATTGTCAGCGATCGTGTCGCAGAGTTTGATCTTCCAATCGGAGATGCGGGTGTCGATGAGTTCGAT
>CAXMSM010000379.1:0-15810 GCA_964195655.1 uncultured Gammaproteobacteria bacterium
AGGCCGATCGACTTGATGACGGCAGTGGGGCCGGCCCAGTCGGTGATGAAGCGCTGCACCAGACCGGTATCGGTGAGGATATTGACGAAGATGTCCTCCGACCCCTTAGCCTGCGCCTTGTCCCGGTCGTGGTGCACGTCCTGGTAGTCCCGCGTGGCGATGGCCGTCGAGACAATGAACGTCGGGTCGCCGTAGAGCTTGAGTTCGGGGAGCTTCAAACCCACGTGGACTTTCGGAGCCGCCCCGGCGCCGACATCGGACCCAGTTACGCTCACTTCGCAGGCTCCCAGGCATAGAGTGTCCAGGCTGGGCCGGTGGACCCCTTTGGAAAGTCGATATACGTTGCGCTGACTGGCATTCCGACCTCCACTGTCGTCGGGTCAATGTCGCGGAGCTCGCCGAGCATCCGCACTCCTTCTTCGAGTTCGACGAGTGCGATCACGAACGGAAGCGTGCGACCAGGCACCTTCGGGGCGTGATGCACAACGAAGCTGAACACCGTGCCCCTGCCGCTCGCCACGACGTAGTCGGCCGCGGCCTCCTTGTCCGCCCAAAGCGCGGGCACTGGCGGATGCTGCAGACCGCCGTCCGATCGCTTCTGGATCCGCAATTCGTGCGCGCATACGCCGTCCCAGAAGAACTTGGTGTCCTTCGACGACGCGGGCCGCATCATCGAGTCGGCATCCAGATCGTCGGGCACCGGCGTGGTGGCGACGGGCTGATCCTGAGCTGAATCCCGTTCCAGGGGTCTGAACTTCATCATGCGCCACATCATCTCGGCAACGAGCTCATCGCCGTCATCACCACTGTGCCAACTGATCTTCTGCGTGATGAAGAAGCCCTCCCCTAGGGCAGTCCGCTTGGGGCCGACTACATCGACCAGCTCAGCGGCGACGCTCACTTCCTCACCGGGGCGCAGGTAGCGGTGATAGGTCTGCTCGCAGTTGGTGGCAACGACCCCGACATAGCCTGCATCGTCGAATAATTCGAGGATCCTGCCGAGGGGGTCATCGTCAGGACGGACACCGCCAAGCCCCATCATCGTCCACACCTGGATCATTGCCGGAGGGGCCACGACTCCCGGGTGTCCAGCCGCCTTCGCGGCAGCGTCGTCGACGTAGATCGGGTTCTCGTCGCCCATCGCGTCCAGCCAGTGGTCCACCATCGGCTGGTTGACGGGGTGACGGCCGGTCCGCGACTTACTTTTCCCTTCGGCCTTGACCCGCTCCGCGGCAGCCTTGATGTTCTCGACGCCGGTCTGCTCATCGCCACTCATCGGGGAACCCGCGGGACCTTCAGCCCCGACGCAGCGATCATCTCGCGCATCACCTCGTTCACACCTCCACCGAACGTGATCACCAGATTGCGCTTGGTCATCTTGTCCAACCAGTCGAGCAGTTCGCCGGTGTCCGGGTCAGCCGGGTTGCCGTACTTGCCGACGATCTCCTCCGCTAGCCGACCGACGTCTTGAATGCGTTCGGTGGAAAAGACCTTCGTGGCTGCGGCATCGGCGACCGCAATGGTCTCGCCCGACGCCGCCACCTGCCAGTTCAGCAACTCATTGACCCGCCAGATCGCTTTGATCTGCGCCAGGAACCGCTGAACGTCGGAATGTTCGATCGGTGTGACTCCATCCGTGCCCGGTTTTGAAGCCCACGCGCACACCCGGTCGTAAATACCGGCAACGCGCCCGGCGGGACCCAGACCGACCCGCTCGTGGTTGAGCTGGGTGGTGATGAGTCTCCAGCCGCCGTTCTCCTCGCCGACCAGCATTTCGGCGGGAACCCGGACGTCGTTGTAGTACGAGGCATTCGTATGGTGTGCGCCGTCGGACAGGATGATCGGGGTCCAGGAGTAGCCGGGATCCTTAGTGTCGACGATGAGAATCGAGATGCCCTTGTGCTTGGCGGCATCTGGGTCTGTGCGGCACGCAAGCCAGATGTATTCGGCATCATGGGCGCCTGTGGTCCACATCTTCTGGCCGTTCACGATGTATTCATCGCCATGACGTACTGCCGTCGTGCGCAGCGAGGCGAGGTCGGTGCCAGCGTCAGGCTCGGAGTAGCCGATGGCGAAATGCAGATCTCCTGAAAGGATTCCGGGCAGGAACTTCTTCTTCTGCTCCTCGGTGCCATACACCTGCAACGTTGGGCCCACCGTCTGCAGGGTCACCAATGGCAGCGGAACGTCGGCTCGATTAGCCTCGTTGACGAAGATCTGCTGCTCGATGGGGCCAAACCCCAACCCGCCGTACTCCTTGGGCCAGCCGACCCCGAGCTTGCCGTCGGAGCCCATCCGCTTGATCACCGCCCGGTAGGCCTCGTTGTGCCGGTCGGACTCCATCGCGTCGGCCTCGTCGGCTGTGATGAGCGTCGAGAAGTACTGCCGCAGTTCGGCTTGCAGCTGCCTCTGCTCGGGCGTCAGTTCGATGTACATTACGCTCCCGCCGATGTCGAGGCCCCGACAAGATCCAGACGGTGCGAGGGACCACCCAACAGACGGTTCAGGTCTTTGATCGAGGAGTAGTAGCGGTCCATCGGGTAGTTGATATCCATACCCATACCGCCATGCAGGTGATGGCACGTCCGCATTGCGGGCGGGGCCTGCGAAGTGAGCCAGTATCCGAGAACTAGCAAGTCGTCGGTGGCGTCACGGCCGTCAGACAGCAGCCAAACTGCTGATGTGGCCACCAAAGAGATTGTGCGGGAAGCGATGTAGACCTCTGAAAGCTGAGCAGCCACGGTCTGGAACGTCGACAGCGGCCTGCCGAACTGTTCCCTGGTGCCCACGTAGTCGGCCGTGAGCCGCAAGGCCCCGGCTATCAATCCCGCGGAAAAGGCACCGATCGCGGCCAACACCAGTTGGTTGACTCGGCGTGGCGTGGCACCCTCCAGCACGTCAGCCCCAGCGACCGTAACATCGGCGAACGACATGACGAACTCGTCGGAACCGTTTGAGGTGGGCGTCTTCGTCACGGTCAGTCCGCTGGCTTTGCCAGAGACGATAGCGATGCCAACGTCAGTGCTGACGATGATCCAATCCGCTTGTCCCGCATAGCCCACCGCAACTTTGGTGCCGTTGAGCTTGTTGCCGACAAGGGTCGTTGTGGGCTGATCGGGCAGCGATGCGCCCGGCTCGCTCAGCGCGAAGGAAAGCACCGAACCCTTCGCGACACCAGCTAGGAAACGATCCTGTTGGGCCTCGGAACCCAGATCCAGCAGCACCGCAGTGGAACCGAGAGTGGTCAGCGCCGGACCGACGGTCCCGTGCCTTCCGATCTCGGTCAGCGCGACCCCGATCTCGGCTAGACCGACCCCGTCTCCGCCCAGTCGTTCGGGCACCGCCAGAGCAGGCACACCGCCGGCGACTAGCGCCTCCCAGCTGTTTTCGCGCTCCAGCACCGACGTCACCACATCGGCGACAGCCTGCTGCCCTTCATCGGGACTGAAGTCCACCCGAATCCTCCTTGATCCGATCGGCGCTCAGGGGGAGACGCGACCGCTGGCGCCGGTGTAATCCACCTGCCAGTGCCTGATTCCGTTGAGCCAGCCTGACCGTAGCCGCTCCGGCTCGCCGATCGGCTTGAGATCTGGCATGTGGTCGGCCACCGCGTTGAAGATCAGATTGATCGTCATCCGGGCCAAGTTGGCGCCGATGCAAAAGTGCGCACCCGTCCCGCCGAATCCGACGTGCGGATTCGGATCGCGCAGGATATTGAATGTTTGGGGATCGTCGAAAATTTCTTCATCGAAGTTGGCCGAACGGTAGGACAACACCACGCGTTGCCCCTTCTTGATCTGCACGCCGCCTAGTTCGGTGTCCTCGTTGGCAGTGCGCTGGAACGAGGTGACCGGGGTGGCCCAGCGAACGATCTCGTCGGCGGCGGTGCCCGGGCGCTCCTTCTTGAACAGTTCCCACTGATCGGGGTTGTCGGCGAACGCGATCATTCCGTGGGTGATGGAGTTGCGGGTGGTCTCGTTGCCCGCAACAGCGAGCATCACGACGAAGAAGCCGAACTCGTCGTCGGATAGCTTCTCACCGTCGAGGTCGGCCTGGATCAGCGCCGTGACAATATCGTCGGTCGGGTTCTTGCTGCGCTCGTCGGCCATCGCCATCGCGTACATGATCAGATCCAGCGAGGACTGCGCGGGATCGACATCGGCGTACTCGGGATCCTCGGCGCCCGTCATCTCATTGGACCACCGGAATAGCTTGTCGCGGTCGTCCTGTGGAACGCCGAGCAGATCGGCGATCGCCTGCAGCGGTAACTCGCACGACACCTGCTCGACGAAATCGCCGCTGCCCTCAGCTGCCGCGGCCTTGGCGATGTTCTGGGCGCGCGCCGCGAGTTCGTCCTCAAGCCGTCCGACTGCTCGAGGCGTGAACCCTCGCGAAATGATCTTGCGCAGCCGGGTGTGGTGCGGCGCGTCCATGTTGAGCATGACGCTGCGCTGCATCTCGATCTTGTCGAAAGTCATATCCTTCGGCCAAATCGGGATCACGCCGTTCTGCCAACTGGAGAAGACATCACTCCGGCGTGAGACATCCTTGACATCGGCAAGCTTGGTCACCAGCCAGTAGCCCTTGTCACCGAAGCCGCCGGTACCACCGGGAACATCGACCCAGTGAACGGGATCGGTCTTGCGCATCTCGGCGAGTTCCATAACCGGCAGACCGGCGAGGCCAACGTCGGGATCGAGGAAGTCGAAGTCAGCTGGAATATCGGGGGACGGATTCACAGGGGAAGTCACAGTGTGCACTCCTCAATTGCAACGTGTTCTAGTGTCAGTAAAACATGCCTTCTCCGCAGATCAAAGGCGTGGGGGTATCGCAGCTTGTCAGGCTTATGAAACGTGTTCTAGCCTGACGGAATGGGTAACCCTGTCATCGTTGAAGCCGCCCGCAGCCCCATCGGCAAGCGGAAGGGATGGCTATCCGGTCTGCATGCCACCGAGCTACTAGGGTCCACCCAGCGAGCGCTCATCGAGAAGGCGGGCATCGACTCCGGCTTCGAAGCCGACCACGTGGAACAGGTCATCGGCGGCTGCGTAACGCAGTTTGGCGAGCAGTCCAACAACATCACACGCGTGGGCTGGCTGGTGGCCGGCCTGCCCGATCACGTGGGCGCGATGACGATCGACTGCCAGTGCGGCAGCGGTCAGCAAGCCAACGGATTGATCGCGGGCCTGATTGCGGCGGGCGCCATCGACGTCGGTATCGCCTGCGGCATCGAGGCGATGAGCCGCGTTGGCCTCGGCGCCAATGCGGGCCCCGATCGCAGCATCATCCGCCCCGAGTCGTGGGACATCGACCTGCCCGACCAGTTCACTGCCGCCGAGCGGATCGCCAAGCGCCGCGGCATCACCCGCGAAGACATCGACCAATTCGGCTTCGACTCGCAGCGCAAGGCCAAACAGGCGTGGGCCGAGGGCCGGTTCGACCGCGAGATCAGCCCCATCGAGGCGCCGGTCCTCGACGAGAACAAGCAGCCGACCTCCGAGCGGGCATTCGTGACGCGCGATCAAGGCCTGCGCGACACCACGCTGGAAGGCCTGTCGTCGCTGAATCCGGTGATGGAGGGCGGTATTCACACCGCAGGAACCTCATCGCAGATCTCTGACGGCGCTGCAGCGGAGCTGTGGATGGATGAAGATAAGGCGAAGGCCTTGGGGCTGAAGCCGCGGGCCCGCATCGTGAGCCAGGCACTCATCGGCGCCGAACCGTACTACCATCTCGACGGCCCAGTTCAGTCGACCGCGAAAGTGCTGGACAAGGCCGGGATGAAGATGGGTGACATCGACATCACCGAGATCAACGAGGCCTTCGCTTCGGTCGTGCTGTCGTGGGCAAGGGTGCACGAGCCCGACATGGATACCGTCAACGTCAATGGTGGCGCCATCGCGCTGGGCCATCCTGTGGGCAGTACCGGCAGTCGGCTCATCACCACTGCACTGCACGAGTTGGAGCGCACCGACAAGACAACCGCACTGATCACTATGTGTGCCGGCGGAGCGTTGTCCACCGGAACGATCATCGAGCGGATCTGATGGGCATGTCCGTGATATCAGCAGCCGACCGCATCGCCGCGGCCCAGGCATACATCACCGCACTGGCCAGCCATGACGCCGACGCGGTGCCGTTCGCGCCGGGCTGCACGCGTGTCGAGGTCGGCCTGAAAACCGGTTTCTCAGGAAATCACCTGCGCCGCAGTCTTAATCGCGGCTTGCAGTACAAGGTGATCAAGTCGGTCACGGTGCCGGAGTTCACCGTCGACGGCGACACGGTGCAGGCCCGGTTTGATCTGTCGACCAAGCCGACACTGGCCGGTCGTCGCGTCGGTGCCCATATCGACGAGACGTTCTTGATCCCGGCCGACGACCCCTCCGGCAGGGCCCAGATCCACCACATCCGGGCCGACATCCGCCCGTTCTTGACGCGTTAGGATCCGGCTATGGACAAGACCCCCCGTCCCCTGACCGCCAAGCAGGTCGAAGGACTCAATTCGAAAGCTGTCGGTATCAGTATCAAGTGGATGTCACGGTTCAACACGTGGGCGTTCAAAGCTACCGGTGGCCGACTCGGGTCCAAGTGGCGCGGCGGATCCAACCGCTTCAGCGCTCCCCCGCCCGTCGGCATTTTGACGACCACCGGCCGCAAGTCCGGTGAACCACGGGAGAGTCCGCTGATATTCCTGCGTGAGAGCGACCGCGTGATCCTGGTGGCCTCGCAGGGCGGCCGTGCCACCAATCCCATGTGGTACCTGAATGTTCAGGCCAATCCGCAGGTCAAGTTCCAGATCAAGAATGAGGTACTTCAGCTGACCGCCCGCGACGCGACCGATGCCGAGCGCGAGCAGTACTGGCCGAAACTCGACACAATCTACCCGGACTTCGCCAACTACCGGACCTACACCGACCGCAAGATTCCGATCCTCATCTGCGATCCAGCCTGATCAGACACCATCTGACTCCGCCGAGATCGACGTTCTGCAGACGTCTACTCGCACTTTCTCTGCGAAATGTCGCTTTCGGCGTAGCGAGGCGGTATCAGGCGCCGTAGACCGGTACCGGCGTACGGGCCTCGGCAAGTAGATCGGCTACCACCGGACCTAGTTCGGCGGGATCCCACATGGCGCCCCTGTCGATCTGCGGGCCGTGCGCCCAGCCTTCGGCGACGCGGATCTTGCCGCCTTCGACCTCGAACACCCGGCCCGTGACGTTTCGAGACTCCACGCTGCCCAGCCACACCACCAGCGGCGAGATGTTCTCCGGAGCCATCGCGTCGAAATCGGAGTCCTGCGTCGCCATCATCTCGGCGAAGACGGTTTCGGTCATCCGGGTGCGCGCCGACGGTGCGATAGCGTTGACGGTGACCCCGTAGCGACCCATCTCGGCCGACGCGACCAGCGTCAGCGCCGCGATCCCGGCTTTGGAGGCACTGTAGTTCGCTTGTCCCACACTGCCTTGCAGCCCGGCGCCGGAACCCGTGTTGATGATGCGGGCGTCCACACTCTCGCCTGCCTTCGACTTAGTGCGCCAGTACGCGGCCGCATGCCGCATCGTGGCGAAGTGCCCCTTGAGGTGCACGGCCGTGACGGCGTCGAACTCTTCTTCGCTCGTGTTGGCGAACATCCTGTCGCGGACAATGCCCGCATTGTTCACCAATACGTCCAGACTGCCGAATGAGTCCACTGCCGTCTGGATGAGACCCTCGGCCTGCGACCAGTCGGCAACGTTGGCTCCGCTGGTGACAGCTTCGCCACCGGCCCTGATGATTTCGTCGACGACGCCCTGCGCGGCACTACCGCCACCGGCGGCCGAACCGTCCAGACCCACGCCGATGTCGTTGACCACGACACGTGCACCTTCGGCGGCGAACGCCAGGGCGTGCGCCCGCCCGATTCCGCCACCAGCACCCGTCACGATGACCACACGGCCGTCCAGCAATCCCATAGTCCCTGCTCTCCTAGTTCGTCGAAGCTTGTTGATGCACTATTTGATGTCAGCAGTGGTGGTCGACAGGTAGTGCGGGGGCTCTCCACCACCGTGCACTTCAAGCGACGCACCGCTGATGTACGAAGCGGCATCCGATGCCAGAAACGCTGTGGCCCAGCCGATGTCCTGAGGATTCCCAAGCCTGCCGAGCGGCACGTTCTTCGATATCGCAGCAATGGAGTCGGCGTCACCGTAGAACAGTTCCGACTGCTCGGTCTCCACCATTCCGACAACCACGGAGTTCACCCGCACCTTCGGCGCCCACTCCACAGCTAGGGTGCTGGTCATGCTTTCGACACCAGCTTTGGCGGCGCCGTAGGCCACGGTCCCCGGAGTTGGACGCCTACCACTCACGCTGGTGATGTTGACGATCGATCCACCTGAATTCTGGTTCTGCATCACCGCGTTGGCGTGCGTCGAGACCGACAGTGCACCAAGCAGATTGAGTTCGACGATCTTCCTGCTGAAATTGGCTGAAGCTTCCGCCGCGAGCACGTAGGGCGAACCTCCCGCATTGTTGACCACCACGTCGAGACGGCCGTAATCGGCCACGATCGCCGCGACGAGCGCCTTGACCGATTCATCGTCACGGATGTCACAGGGCCGGAATTCGTAGGGCAGGCCTTCCACGGGGCGGCGCGCGCACGTCACCACCGTGGCCCCCTGGTCGGCGAAGACCTTGCTGATACCGGCCCCGACGCCGCGCACACCGCCGGTCACGAGCACAACGCGGCCGGCCAGCCCGAACCGAATGCCTTGAGGAGTGCTGTCGACGGTGTCATTCACTGTGCTAGCGTACCAAGCAAGTGCTTGCTTAGGTAGCCACCCCAGGACACCCAGGAGTCCCGTTGACCATCGCCTCGAAAACCGTGGAGCCGGGCATCGTCTCGGTCACCGTCGACTACCCACCCGTCAACGCGATCCCGTCGCGCGGCTGGTTCGAACTCGGCGATGCCATCACCGCCGCAGGCCGAGACCACAACACCCATGTAGTAATCCTGAGGGCCGAGGGGCGCGGTTTCAACGCCGGTGTCGACATCAAGGAGATGCAGAACACTGAGGGCTTCAGCGCGCTCATCGATGCCAACCGTGGCTGCTTTCACGCTTTCCGGGCGGTGTATGAGTGTGAGGTTCCCGTCGTGGCCGCGGTCAACGGCTTCTGCGTCGGCGGTGGAATCGGACTGATCGGCAACGCAGACGTCATCGTCGCCTCCGACGACGCGACGTTCGGCCTTCCCGAGGTGGAGCGGGGTGCGCTCGGTGCCGCCACCCACCTGTCGCGCCTGGTACCCCAGCACATGATGCGCCGACTGTTCTTCACTTCAGCCACGGTGGACGCCCAAACGCTGCACCATTTCGGATCGGTACACGAGGTGGTTGACCGCGCCGCCCTCGACGAGGCCGCGCTACGCGTCGCCCGCGACATCGCCGCAAAGGACACTCGGGTGATCCGCGCCGCGAAAGAAGCGCTGAACCTCATCGACGTGCAGAAGGTGAACTCCAGTTACCGCATGGAACAGGGCTTCACGTTCGAACTGAACCTGGCCGGGGTGGCCGATGAACACCGCGACGCGTTCGCGGGCACGGACAAGGGATCTAAATGATTCGGCGGGCACGAGCGAAGCGAGCGGGGAATTGATGGCCGACAAAACAACCACGTTGGACGAGGCGGTCTCGTCGATCGAGAGCGGCATGACCATCGGCATCGGCGGCTGGGGATCCCGGCGCAAGCCGCTGGCGTTCGTGCGCGCCCTGCTGCGCACCGGCGTCACCGATCTCACCGTCGTCACCTACGGCGGTCCCGACCTCGGCCTGCTCTGCTCAGCAGGCAAGGTCAAGCGGGCGTACTACGGCTTCGTTTCCCTGGACTCACCGCCGTTCTATGACCCGTGGTTCGCCAAAGCCCGCACCTCAGGCGCCATCGAGGCACGTGAGATGGACGAAGGCATGCTGCGCTGCGGACTGCAGGCCGCTGCGCAGCGGCTACCGTTCCTACCGATTCGCGCCGGGCTCGGCAGTGACGTGCGGGCCTTCTGGGGCGACGAGCTCAAAACGGTGTGCTCGCCCTACCCCTCCCCGCCGAACGGCGGGTTCGAGGAGCTGGTCGCGATGCCGGCGTTGACGCTGGACGCTGCGTTTGTGCACATGAATCTCGGTGATGCACAGGGCAATGCGGCCTACACCGGAATTGACCCTTACTTTGACGACCTGTTCCTGATGGCCGCCGAGAAACGCTACCTCTCAGTCGAGCGGGTCGTGTCCACTGACGAATTGGTGAAATCGGTTGTACCACAGGCATTGCTGATCAACCGCATGATGGTCGACACCGTCGTCGAGGCCCCGAACGGCGCCCACTTCACCACGGCCGAGCCTGACTATCGGCGCGACGAGAAGTTCCAGCGCCACTACGCCGAGGCGGCTGGCTCCGAGGAAACGTGGGCGGCGTTCGTCGAGACGTATCTGGCCGGCAGTGAAGCCGACTACCAGGCTGCGATTGGGAAGTTCAAGGCAAATCAGGAGGTGTCCAAATGATTTCCGTCACTCGCGCCGAGGTATGCACCGTTGCGTGCGCCGAGCTCTTCCGCGATGCGGGCGAGATCATGGTCAGTCCGATGACTACCGTCGTGTCTATCGGCGCCAGGCTCGCGCGGCTGACCTTTTCGCCGGACATTCTGCTGAGCGACGGCGAAGCCCGGCTTATCGCCGATACCCCGGCCATCGGTGCCGCAGCCGCGATCGAGGGTTGGATGCCGTTCGGCCGGGTCTTTGAGACGCTGGCGTGGGGCCGTCGGCATGTCGTGATGGGTGCCAACCAGATTGACCGATACGGCAACCAGAACCTGTCGGCATTCGGACCGCTACAGCATCCGACCCGCCAGATGTTCGGTGTCAGGGGCGCACCCGGCAACACGATCAACCACGCCACAAGCTATTTCGTCGGCAACCACTCCAAGCGGGTGTTCGGTGACTCGGTCGACATTGTGTCCGGGATCGGTTGGGACAAGATCGATTCAGGAAATCCCGCCTACCGTTTCGTCAATGTGTATCGAGTGGTGTCCAACCTCGGCGTCTTCGACTTCAACGGCCCCGACCACCAGATGCAGGCGCTGTCACTGCACCCAGGCGTCGAACCCGCTCAGGTCACCGAGAACACCTCCTTCGAGGTGCACGGACTGGACACAGCGGAGACCACCCGGCTGCCGTCTGCTGACGAGCAACACCTCATTCGGGAGGTCATCGACCCTAAGTCGCTGCGGGACAAAGAAGTCAAGGTAGTCAAAGAAGTCACAGCATGACGCGCCCCCGCCTTAAGACTCCGCTGACCGAGCTGGTCGGCATCGAACACCCCGTCGTTCAGACCGGCATGGGCTGGGTCGCGGGTGCCCGACTGGTCGCAGCAACATCCAACGCCGGCGGACTGGGCATCCTAGCTTCCGCGACGATGACGCTCGACGAGCTCAGGACTGCGATCACCAAGGTCAAGGCCGCCACCGACAAGCCGTTCGGCATCAACATCCGCGCCGACGCCGGAGACGCGAATCAGCGCGTCGACCTCCTGATCAGCGAAGGAGTCAAAGTTGCCTCCTTCGCCCTGGCGCCCAAGCCAGACCTCATCGCCAAGCTCAAAGATGCAGGCGTCGTGGTCATCCCGTCGGTCGGGCTGGCCAAGCACGCCAAGAAGGTCGCGGGTTGGGGCGCCGACGCAGTCATCGTTCAGGGCGGTGAGGGCGGCGGGCATACCGGACCGATCGCCACCACACTGCTGTTGCCGTCGGTGCTCGACGCCGTCGCCGACACCGGCATGCCGGTGATCGCGGCGGGCGGCTTCTTCGATGGCCGGGGCCTGGCCGCCGCGCTGTCCTACGGCGCCGCTGGAGTAGCCATGGGCACCCGATTCCTGCTGACCTCCGACTCGACTGTTCCCGATGCGGTCAAGCAGCGCTATCTGACCGCGGCGCTGGACGGAACCGTGGTATCCACCCGGGTGGACGGCATGCCACACCGGGTGTTGCGCACCGGCCTGGTCGAGAAGCTCGAGAGCGGATCCCGGCTGCGTGGCTTCACCGCCGCGTTGCGCAACGCACAGCGCTTCAAGAAGATGTCGCAGATGTCATGGAGCTCGATGATCAGAGATGGTCTCGAGATGCGCCACGGCAAGGAGTTGAGCTGGTCGCAGGTAGTGATGGCGGCCAACACCCCGATGCTGCTCAAGGCTGGGCTGGTCGAGGGCAACACCGATGCCGGTGTACTGGCTTCCGGGCAGGTGGCCGGCATCATCGGCGACCTTCCGTCGTGTTCCGAACTGATCGACTCGATCGTCACCGAGGCGGTCGAGCACCTCCAGGCGGCGGCCGGTCACATCCAGTAGGCGATTCGACCTCCGTCGGCTGCGGCCTCTTTCTAGACTCAGCCAGATGAAAACCAACGCCGCCATTCTGTGGGAATTCGGGGCCGATTGGTCCGTCGAGGAGATCGACCTGGATCCACCGTCATCCGGCGAAGTCCTGGTGTCGTGGGAGGCCACCGGACTGTGCCACTCCGACGAGCACGTCCGCACCGGTGACCTGCCCACCCCGCTTCCGATGATCGGCGGGCACGAAGGCGCCGGGATCGTGCAGGAGGTCGGTCCGGGAGTACCGGGCCTCGCGCCAGGCGACCACGTCGTCGCCTCGTTCCTGCCGTCGTGCGGGCGCTGCCGGTTCTGCTCGACCGGGCAGCAGAATCTTTGCGACCTCGGTGCGATGATCATGACGGGCGCCCAACTCGACGGCACCTACCGCCGCCGGGCCCGCGGGCAGAACGTTGGCGCGATGGCCCTCGTCGGAACGTTCTCCCAGTACGGCACGGTGCCCGAGGCCTCGCTGGTGAAGATCGACGACGACGTGCCGCTCTCCCGCGCCTGCTTGTTGGGCTGTGGCGTCACTACCGGCTGGGGTTCAGCGGTCTACACCGCCGACGTGGCTCCCGGTGACACGGTCGTGGTGGTTGGCTGCGGCGGTATCGGCCGCGGAGCCATCCAAGGGGCACGCCTGGCCGGTGCCGAGAAGATCATCGTGGTCGACCTGGTCGAAGCCAAGCGCGCCAAGGCCTTTCAGTTCGGCGCCACCCACTTCGCCACTTCGATGGCTGAGGCCACCGCGCTGTCCGCCGAATTGACCCGCGGTGTGATGGCCGATTCGGTGATTCTCACCATGGGACTGCTCGAGGGCACCATGATCGACGAGGCCACCAACATCATCCGAAAGGGCGGTGCCGTGGTAGTGACCGCCGTAGCGGCGATGACCGATACGACGGCATCCTTCTCGCTGATGATGCTCACGCTGTACCAAAAGCGCCTGCTGGGCAGCGTCTACGGTGAGGCCAACCCACGTGCCGACATCCCGCGACTGCTCAGTCTCTACCGCGAGGGCAAGCTGCTGC
Source organism: uncultured Gammaproteobacteria bacterium (assembly GCA_964195655.1). Taxonomy (GTDB): domain Bacteria; phylum Actinomycetota; class Actinomycetes; order Mycobacteriales; family Mycobacteriaceae; genus Mycobacterium. The sequence goes on from CAXMSM010000379.1 coordinate 13,416, forward strand.
TGGACGAAACCGTCACTCACGAATACAAACTCGCTGAAGTCAACGAGGGCTACGAGGACATGCGTGCCGGCCGCAATATCCGCGGCGTCGTGGTTCACGACCACTGATCCTCACCGCGAGCAGACACAAACTCGCGTGATTTCACTGCGATATGTGCGACTTTGCGTCTGCGCGCCGAAGGAACTAGAGGCGCTCGATGATGGTGACGTTGGCCGTACCGCCGCCCTCGCACATCGTCTGCAGACCGTAGCGGCCACCAGTGCGCTCCAGTGTGTTGAGCATCGTGGTGAAAAGCTTTGCGCCGGTTGCGCCGAGGGGGTGTCCCAGCGCGATCGCACCACCGCTCGGATTCACCTTCTCCGGGTCTGCCTTGGTCTCCTTCAGCCACGCCTGCACCACGGGTGCGAATGCCTCGTTGATCTCGACGGTGTCGATATCGTCGATCGACAGTCCGGTCTTCTCCAGGGCGTAGCGGGTTGCGGGTATGGGACCGGTGAGCATGAACACCGGGTCGGCGCCACGGGCGCTGATGTGGTGGATTCGGGCCCGTGGTTTGAGTCCGTGCTCCTTGACCGCCTGCGCTGAGGCAAGCAGGACGGCGCTGGCGCCGTCGGCGATCTGGCTGGCCATGGCCGCGGTGAGGCGGCCGCCCTCAACGAGCGTCTTGAGACCGGCCATCTTCTCCAGCGACGTTTCGCGGGGGCCCTCATCAGTGCGAAATCCGTCCACCTCGAGGATCTCGTTCTCAAAGTACCCGGCGCGAATCGCCGCTCGCGCGCGCTCATGGCTGGTCAGTGCGTACTGCTCCATATCCTGGCGGGACAGGTTCCACTTCTCGGCGATAAGCTCCGATCCGCGGAACTGCGAGATCTCCTGGTCGCCGTACCGGTGCAGCCAGCTCTTCGATTCGTTTGTCGGAGAGGTGAATCCGAACTGTTCCGCGACGGTCATCGCCGAACTGATCGGGATCTGGCTCATGTTCTGCATGCCACCGGCCACGATCAGATCAGCCGTGCCCGACATGATCGCCTGCGCGCCGAAGGAGATAGCCTGCTGGCTCGAACCGCACTGGCGGTCGACCGTGACGCCCGGAACCTCTTCGGGGAATCCGGCGGCCAGCCAAGACAACCGGGCGATGTTGCCGGCCTGCGGGCCGATGGCGTCGACACAGCCGGCGATGACATCGTCCACCGCGCCGGGGTCGACGTCGACGCGCTGCAACAGACCACGCCAGGCGGCGGCTCCGAGATCGACAGGGTGCATTCCAGCCAGCGACCCGTTGCGCTTTCCGACCGCGGTGCGTACGGCGTCGATCACGTAGGCCTGTGACACTCCAGTAGCCCCAGTGGTACCGACCATTTCAGACTCCTTCTGTCGTTATGCCGCATCTGCTGTGATGCCACCCAGCACGATGGCGAGGTATTGCTGACCAACCTGCTCTGCGGTCAGCGGCCCGCCCGGCTGATACCAGCGGACCGAAACCCAGGTGGTGTCGCGGATGAATCGATACACCAGGTCGACGTCGACATCGCGGCGGAAGTAGCCCTCCGCGATGCCTTGGGTCAGCACCTCGACCCACATCTTGCGCTGTTCCCTGTTGCGCTCATCCACATAGGCGAACCGGTCCTGCAAGGCAAGCCGCTTGGCTTCGTCCTGGTAGATCACGACCTCTGCGTGCCTGGTCTCGATTGCCTCGAACGAGGCCATGAACAAGCCTTTTAGCCGCTCCAACGGATTCTGCTCGGTCGCCACGATCTGCCGGTACCGGTCGAATAGCCAGTCGAGAAACCCGCGCAATACCTCGTCGACCATCTCCTCCTTGGACGAGAAGTGGTGATACAGACTGCCGGACAGGATCCCCGCGGAATCGGCGATGTCACGCACGGTGGTAGCCCGCAGCCCGCGCTGCGCAAACATCGTCGCGGCGAGCGCCAGGAGCTCATCTCGTCTGCTGTTGGCCTGCGTGTTGGCTGCCGCGGCCGGGCGCTGCACGGTCATGGGTGCTGACTCGACACCGAGATCACTTCGCCGGTCAGATAGCTGGAGTAGTCACTGGCCAGGAACGCGATCGTGGCCGCGACTTCCCATGGTTCGGCGGCGCGGCCGAACGCCTCCCCCTCCGAGAGCCGGTCCAGCAGGTCGGGGCTACTGGTCTTCTCGAGGAACTTGTGCCGCGCGATACTGGGCGACACTGCGTTGACCCGCACCCCGTACTCAACGGCTTCGATTGCGCTGCAGCGGGTCAGCGCCATCACACCGGCCTTGGCCGCCGCGTAGTGGGACTGCGAATGCTGCGCGCGCCACCCCAGCACGCTGGCGTTATTGACGATAACGCCACCGTGCGACGCATCGCGGAAGTACTGCAGTGCGGCCCGGGTCGCACGCATCGTCGACG
>CAXMSM010000380.1:0-2983 GCA_964195655.1 uncultured Gammaproteobacteria bacterium
GATACTTCACGCAACGGAGTCGGACCAGCACCGGAAACCGGGCTGCAGTGGTGCAACCCCGCCGGTCGCGCCCTAGGCGTCCCGCCCACCACGGCTACGGCCGGCGCGCATGCCGACGCTTATCTGTGGATCAAGCGTCCCGGCGAATCCGACGGATCCTGCGACCACGGGGAACCTAGCGCGGGGACCTTCGTAAATCAGTATGCGATCGATCTGGTCCGCAGCGCGGGGCAGTAGAAATCTTGAGCGGGCACGTTGTGCGCCGGCGGTATTCGTTGTCTTATGACAGTGATTTTGGACGTTTCGACGATTCCGGACGTTTCGACGGCGTTCGGTGGCATCGTCCCGACGCGCTGTTGCGACGTTTAGACCAGCCTAATGGCGTCGCGGCGCTGCAAGATTTCGCATCTCGCCATCGGGCCGGCTAGTGCAGACTGGGACCGTGATGGCGCGTATGACGGCGTTTGTCGGTGCTGTTCTTGTCCTGGGCGCCTTAGGCGGAGTGCGCGCTTCAGCCAATCCTGGAGACCCCCCCGGCGCGCTGACGTTCGGCGGATTGCAGCGCACCTATGTGATGCACGTTCCCGCGCGTCTTGATCATCCGGCGGGCTTGGTTATCAATCTGCACGGTGCTGGCCAGACCGGAGGGGATCAGGCCGCACTGACTAACTACAACGCAGTCGCCGATCAGCACGGGTTCGTTGTGGCCTATCCCGATGGCATCGATTTCAGTTGGGCCGACGGTCGCGGCGCCTCGGTGCCAGACCGGGACGGCGTCGATGATGTGGGCTTTCTGGCAACACTGATAAACCAGCTCTCGCGGGACTTCAGAATCGCGCCCGGCCGGGTCTTCGTCACGGGGATGTCGGCCGGCGCGTTCATGGCCAACCGGCTCGCGTGCGAACGCGCCGATCTCGTCTCGGCCATCGCACCCGTTGCCGGGACTTTGGGGGCGGCTTCTGCGTGCAATCCCTCGCGGCCAGTGTCGGTCTTGCTGATTTACGGCACCGCCGATCCCGTCGTGTCCTATGGCGGCGGGCCGATGGTTGGGCGCGGCGGGGCCAGTGACATCGTGGCCGCACCGACGATGGCGGAGCGGTGGCGCTCGCTGGACCGCTGCCCAGGGCTACCCGTCGAAACGGTGTCGGTCGGCCAGGGCGACGCCGCAGAAGTGCACCGTTTCACCGCCGCTGGGTGCGCCGACGGTAGCGAGGTCGAATTCGTTCGTGTCGACGGCGGCGGCCATACCTGGCCGGCCGGGCGGTTCGCGTTGCCGGCTGCAATGGTCGGCCCGACCAGTCAGGCTTTCGACGCGTCGCAGGCCAGCGGCCAGTTCTTCGCCTCACGGGCCGGGTGAGCATTGGCGTGACATCTGGTGGAGATACCGGCCGGAGCGTGATCGTCACCCCGTTAGCCGATGTTCGTACGCCCGGCGGCTCCAGCGGCGATGCATATGCCGACAACGGATTCCGCGTAACGCAGTGGCGAGAACTCGGGCCTCAAATCTCCCTGGCGTTACGCAATTTGGTCCGAGCGCCGGCGCGATCTGGTCTCAGCGCTGTCCGCATTGTTGAGCTCGCCAGCGCCGACATGGACGGAGTTCATCAGTCAGCCCGGGGCGCCTCGTCAGCATTCTGTTGGGCGCTGAGCGGGATGAACCGCCGTAGCTTGCCGCTTGTCTGCTGGCGCACGAGGCGCTCGACCAACTGAATCTGCACGTCGGGATCGCTCATGCCGCGCTCGCGAAGCGCTTCGACGATCGACGTGGTCAGCTGATCAACATCGGGGTTTCCCACTGCAAGGATCTCGGCGCCGCCGATCCTCTGCTTGACCTGGTATTCCGAGACGCGGGGGTCGGTGCCGAGAATATGTCGGAAGACGCTCGCGGGGATGGTGGATGTCGGATAGCTGAAATCGTCGTCGCGCCGTCCGCCGATGTCGGCCAATCGAGCGAAGGCGCTGCCACACGCGCAATCGCCGCTTAGTGGTCGGACCTGGTCGCCCAGGTCATAGCGTATGAACGGAAACGTTCGGTTCGCGAGTCCGGTAGCAAGGGTCCGTGCGGCCGGGGCATCGGACGCGACAGGAGTCCCGTCCTCATCGACACGCTCGAGGATGACTTCGTCCTCGCAGACGTGCAGTCCTTCGCCGACACCACAACCGACTGCTTGGACCCCGATCTCGGTGGATCCCCACAGGTTGTGCAACGTGGTGTTCCACGCCTGTCCAATCGCCAGCCTGTCCTCGTCGAACAGCGGTTCGGAGTTCGTACTTACGCGCACGGGGCTGATCGGGAGGTCGCCCGCCAGAGTGGCGCGGGCGAGCTTGCCGATCACTGTGGAATAGCCGACCAAATGGCTGGGCGCCGCGGCTGCGACCGCCGCACGGACGTCCTCGAACGGCTCCCCGGCTGGTATGACGACCGTCGTCATCTTCGGCGTCGTCGGTATGTCGAACAGTGGTGTGCTGGCGTGCGGCGGCCCGCCTGCAGCCAGAACAACCAGCAGCGGGGGCTCCATCGGCGAGGACTGGCGCTGCTCCTGCGCTGCCTGCATCCGCCAAGCAAGGCAACTCACCGATACGGCGAACTCCCAATCCCAGACGTACACGCCGCGCACGCCGCTGGATCCGCCTGAGCTGAAGATCTGCTGGCTGCTCGGCGTATACGAAAACCATTGCTGGTCGGCCAGAATGCGTTCGGCGCGGACGCGATCGAGGTCGACAGTGGTGACGATGTCGTCCCAATTCTGTTGGGCATCTCGCTTCGTCATCATCGGCAACCGCTGCAGGTCGGCGACCGAAGCCGAGGAGGTATCGATACCACGCAGGCGCTGGGCGTGAAAGGGTGACCGTTCGCGTGCGTATCCGAGCAAAGCCCGCAACCGCTGTTCTTGATACCTTGCGATTTGCTCGCGCGACCAGTGCAAACGTGCGATGTGGTCTTCTAGCGACGACCTGACCGCGTTCAAGTGGGCAGCTCGCA
>CAXMSM010000381.1:0-10990 GCA_964195655.1 uncultured Gammaproteobacteria bacterium
GCGACTTCATCACGGCCGACAACATGCGGGCGCAGTATCAGGTCGGTGAACCGAACCGCGACAGGGAACGCTGGATGGGGCAACTCATCGAGGTGATGGTCCGAAACGGCGGATACACCCGGCAGGAGGCGATCGACGCAATCAACGCCGAGGGCACTCTTCCCGACGTGCTGACGTACAACCCATCGCAGCCGTCGAAGTACCCGAACGGCCGCACACTGACCGACGACGTGATCGCCTACCGCCGTGCGTTCCTGACCAAAGGGCACAGTCCGCCTTCGGGCCTGAGCCCGCACACTGACGTCCTCGCTGAGTTTCCTTATCTCGGGCCTCCACATTGAGGTTGCGCCGGTGACCCTCGTAATCGATCCCTTGCCTGAACGGCCACCGGCGCCGTCATCTCTGTTGCTGGATGTCTACCGGACGTGTGAGGCGCTGCCTGTGGTAGGCGGGTTGTTCACGCGTGGCAAACAGGAGGCGCAGGCCCTTCTCTCGCTCATCGTGGCCGCTGTGCTCGATGAACTCGACCTCACCGCAATCGTGCGTGACCGTCTGCACGCCGAGGCGATCGAGGCGGTGATCGACCGCATCGACCTCGTCGGTCTGGCCAACGAGGTGATCGACGGGGTGGATCTGCCGGCCATCATCCGGGGCTCCACCAGCTCGGTGACCGCAGAGGTAATGACAGATGTGCGTAGCCAGGGCGAACGTGCCGATGACGCGGTCTCTGGATTCGTCGACCGGCTACTGGGGCGCCGGCAAGGTATCGATGACCATCCGCGATGACACGACGTCTCGCGCCGCGGGAGTGGTCAGCCGCAGCGTGGCCGCGCTGATCGATGTGTGTGTGGTGAGCGTGCTGTTGGCGTTGCTCTACCTCGGGTTGGTGCTCACCATGCTGGCCGTCAACCCTGGCTCGTTCCGGTTCCCCGCGCTCGACCTAGTGTTTACCGGTGTCGTCGTATTCGGAATGGCGGCGCTCTATCTCGCGGGCTGCTGGTCGGTATCAGGCTGCACCGCCGGCGCGGCGGCGATGGGCCTGCGGGTAGTCGACCGGAGCTCGGCTCGATTGAAGCCTCCGGTCGCGTTGCTGCGCGGCGCGGCATGCGTCTTCTTCCCGGTGGGGCTGGCCTGGGCGGCCGTGGATACGCGCCGAAGGTCATTGCAGGACATCGTATTCGGCAGCCGAGTCGTCTACGTGCGCCCATGCTGACCGATGGCGAGGTGATCGCGGGCTACACGATCCTGGGACTGCTGGGTTCCGGCGGGATGGGCGAGGTGTATCTGGCCGAGCACCCCAGGCTGCCTCGGCAGGACGCTCTCAAGGTGTTATCGGCAACGGTCTGCGCGGACAGCGAGTACCGGGGGCGATTCAACCGGGAAGCCGATATCGTGGCGGCCCTGTGGCACCCGCACATCGTTGCGGTGCACGACCGGGGTGAACATGAAGGCCGGCTGTGGATCTCAATGGACCACGTGAAAGGCACTGACGCCGGTCGCATGCTCGCAGAGCAGTATCCCAAAGGCATGCCGCCGGAACTTGTGGTGCGCATCGTGACGGCGGTCGGGGAGGCGCTGGACTACGCTCACCAACGCGGGCTGTTGCACCGCGACGTTAAACCGGCCAACATCCTCATCGCCGAACCCGAAACTGACAACGAGCGAATCATGTTGGCGGACTTTGGTATTGCGCGCAGAGTCGGTGAGGTCAGTTCGTTGACAGGTACCGAAATGACTGTGGGTACCGTCTCGTATTCGGCACCAGAACAACTCACCGCCGACGAGCGGATCGACGGTCGGGCTGACCAGTATGCGTTGGCGGCCACGGCGTTCCAGCTACTAACCGGATCTCCTCCGTTTCAGCATTCCAACCCGGCGATAGTCATCAGTCAGCATCTGACAGCCCAACCGCCGTCGATTGCGGTGGGGCGGCCCGAGTTTTCCCGTCTGGGAGGGGCGTTCGAGAAGGCCCTGGCCAAGTCACCCGCCGACCGTTTCGAGCGTTGCGTCGATTTCGCCCGGGCCCTCGGTAATCGTGCACTGTCGGCGGGTCCTCGGCATGCAAAAAAACCGGCGGGAGCGGGTACCCGGCGGCGGGCACCGGTGCTGTTGGCGGTGGCGTTGAGCGTGATTGCCGTTGCCGCGGTGCTGTTTCTGACGCTCTACGAGCGACATGAGGTCCGGACGCCTGCTAGCGAAACTCAGCCGACTTCCACCCAGCCCGCCGCGGCCGGGGAGGTGACGTTACCGGTCGTCGTCGTCGGCTCTGACTGCGCGACCCTGGGTGCCGCCGGGCTGACCGGGGCCGGTGACCCAGCGTATTGTTCGCGCCTGTCCTCGTCGGGCGCCCCAATCTGGTCGTTGTATCCGGGTGAGATCCCACACCCCAGCGGCGCACCGGGCACCGCGGTGCCCGTGCTGGTGTGCATGGAACAGACCGGGCAGAGCCGCGTGGACTGCCACGAGGCCATCCTGCAGGAGAACGCGAATCCAAGCGCCAACGAGCCGCAGTCTTAGGTTACGGCCCGATTCGGATCGGACCCGGGGACCACAGGCCCGAGTGGGTGGCAGCGCCCAGGTCGATCTTGGCTGCTTCTGCGTCGACGATGGTGTCGAAGCGGCGCAGCGAACCCCAGTCCTGACCCCAGTCCTGCGACAGGTAGGTCGGCATCACTGAGGCCTGCAGCAGCAGGTCGGTGATGCCCAGCAGGCCGCCGTTGACACCGTCCTGCCAGGTATCGGTGCTCTGCAGCTTGGCGTAGTAGTCCGGTGAGATACGGAATTTGGGGATATCGGTCACGCCGTTGGCGTGAAGCATCGGCTGCTGGCAGGGAAACGCGAGCCCAACCGCCCAGTCCATCAGGACCGGCTGCTCGGACCCGATGTACTCCTGGACCGAGCGCACCTCAGGCACCCGCGGCGGTGTGATCGCGACCCAGTCACCCTTGTTGAGTGACAGGTCTTCGGCGATCACCCGAACTGCGACGGCGTCGGCAGGAATCTGCGCGCGTGGATATCGAAGGTTGCGCCACGAAGGTGTCGGGCCGATGTCGAACGGGCTGACCCGCCCCGCGGGCTCTGGAGCTCCGTCGGGCCCGCGGAGCGCGTATTCGAGTTCCACCGTCTGGCCGGAGGTCATGCCCTCGGAAACGTTGTCGCCGGTGATAGTTCCGGCTGCGGTGATCACCACGAGTGGGTGCGCGTCGTCGGTAGCGGGCAATTCGTACCACGCCGACTCCAGCCGGCTTTCCTGCTGTGCGCTTGCGGAATACGTCCCGGCAACGGGCACCCGCGCGGAGTCGAGGCCGTAGGGCAGCGGCACGGTCGATCCGTTGACACCGGCGCGGGCCAGCTGCTTGGGTTGATACCAGTCGGTATCGGTGCCGGGTTGCGGGTTATTGATCCGGATTGCTTCGGCGATAATTCGATCGGGAACGCCGTCGGGTGAGAAGCCCACTGGTTCGGCTCCACCCAGCGGACCCAGTGGGCCCCAAGAGGATCGGTCGGGGCCACTGGGCAGGGGTCGGAGGAAGCCGATGTTGGCGTCGGATTCGATGAGCACGTCGTCGGCCATGCCGCAGCCCCCGACCAAGGAGCGCACATTGGCCCAGCCATTGGAGTAAGTCGGGTACTGACGTACCACGCCCACCGCCATCGAAGCCATGAACAGGACGACCATCAACCCGGCCGCGATCGGTATCGGTGCAGCGGTGAGCGCGTCTACCGCCTGCGACTCGGCTCGAGAGGAGACGTGCAACCAAAAAGCCCACAGTGCCGCGATCGCAAACAGTGCCAAGAATACCGTGCTGACCGTCACCCCGCCGAGCTGAGGAACCGAATTATTGTATGGCACACCGAAGTTCGAAACATACCACCAGCCGTTAGTCGATGCGAAGCACATCGCCAGCAGGAAAAACACCAGGGAAAGGAAGGCCATCCGGTTGCGCGCTGAGCGCAACACCAGCGGCGACATCAGCACGGTTGCCAGTGCTGCCATCGCGGCGCCGACAGCGGCGAACAGGCCGAAATGGTGGATCCATTTGGTGGGGGTGAACATCAGGAAGAAAATCGTGGCGAAGATGACGCCCATCAATCGCCAGGCCGGCCCGCGCGCCACACCGGGAATTCGCTTGCGCCGCAACATCATGAACAGCGACGGGAACAGGCACATCACGGTGAACAGGAACGCGAACCGACGCGAAATCGCGGCGTCGGTGGTGGGCAGGATCAGGTAGTAGTAGCGCAGGATCTCGGTGAACCATTCCTGGCTGGGGCCAACCTCGGTGCGAATCCTGGTGGCCTCCAACACTGTCGCCAGCGTCTGGTCGGCGAACACTACCGTCAGCACGATGGTGCCCGCGGCCAGCAGCGGGGCCACCAACGGCCAAGTGCCGACCAGTTGGCGTCGCCGCATCAGGATTCGCAGAATGGGACGGCCGCCGGCAACCAGGGCGGCCACCGCGATCAGCCCGGTGGGCTGGATGCCGAGCGTGAACGCGGCTGAGGTGATCGCCAAAGCCGCGGGCGTCAAGCGGCCCGAGGTGATGGCGCGTTCGATGAGCACATAGGTGATCAGCGCGCCGGTGGCGATCTGACCTTCTGGTCGCAGGCCGTTGTTGAACGGCATCCACGCCCCGAGCAACACCAGTCCGGCGGCCCACATCGCCGCCCGGCTTCCCGACACCGCGGGCCCCAGTCGGGGCAGTACTTCCCGGGACAGCAGCAGCCAGCACACCAACGCACAGATCAAGTCGGGCAGCCGGATCCAGATGCTTGCGTCGCTGACATGCGTCATCAACGCCAGCAGGTTGTAGTACCAGCCGAACGGATCTTCCGGGCTGCCGAACCAGCGGAAATAGTTCGACATGTAACCGGCGTGATCGGCCACCCGGGCCATACCGAGGATGTAGCCGTCGTCTGACGAGTTCGCGCCGATGACGTACCAGAGCGCAAACCCCCCGACCACGACGCCGTCGACGGGGCTGGCTGTCCGCCAGCGGGACGGGATCAGCTGATGCATGCGCCGCCCGTCAGCGCGGTCCAGCTGCCACAGTGCGAGCAGCGCGATGAAGGTCGAGAGGATCGCCAGCAGCATCGCCGCCAGCTTGAGGGTGGTCGGGTGGGTGGTGAAGCGAGTGTCGATCGTCGCCGAGAGCGCCATCCCCTCGGGGGCGGGCCCGGTCAGGTCGGTGAACACCCCCACGATGGCGGGCCGCAGGTTGGGGTCGGCGAAGCCGGTGCGCTGCGGTTTGCCGGCGTCCGCGCCGGAAATCTGGGTCAGGCCGACGAAGTCGGCGAACGTTCCGTCCAGCGTCGAGGTGATGTCGATGCTGGAACAACCGGGGGTGGCACCGGTCCCGGCAACGCGGTCCCGCTTCACCGTCGCGACGACGACATTGCGCACGATCACGTCGACGCGGGACTTCGTGACGTTGACCAGCATCGCGTTCAGTGCCGCGTCCCGGCCTTCCGACGGCGCGGTGCCCAGGAGCAGGCCACCGGCGGCTGGCATCGAGCTAATGGCGGCGCACGGCACAGTGGCGGTCAGGCTCACGGGCGCCTGCGAGATCAGTGGCGCGGTGACGTTGTCGAGTTGCCCCCCTTGAGGCCAGTTCAGCGTCGCCGTGGTCTGTGTGACAGGCAATAGCGGGGTCGCCACCGCAAGGATGAAGCCGAGCAGGCCGGCGATCGTGGCGACCCACCTGGCGACGTTGACGTCGTTCACGGCTGAGGTTGGTGTGCTGCCGTTCTCTTCGTTCACGGCAGGGGTTGGTGTGCTGCCGTTCTCTTCGTTCACGGCAGGGGTTGGTTTTCTGCTGTTCTCTTCGTTCACGGCAGGGCCCTAATCGGTCCGCCGCGGCTCCAGCCGAACACTCGCGTCGACCCCTCCTCGATGACGGCATCAGGCGCTTGATCGCGTGTCACCACACGGATGTAGCGCTCGATCGACCCCCAGTCGCGATACCAGTCGTCCCGTAGATACGTCGGGATCGTCGAGGTCCGCAGCAACGCCTGGATGAACAGGAAGGGCCCACCGTCTTCGGCCGACTGCCACTGATTCGACGACGACACCATCTGCTCGAAGTTGGGCAGGATTCGATACTCCGGGACCTCGGCCACCCCGAGATGTTCGGAGAACGGCCGCTGGCAGGGGAAGTTGGCTGCGGTAGCGATGTCCATCAGCACCGGGGTCTGCGTCCCGAGGAAACCCTGTGCGGTCTCCAGTACAGGTACCCGGGGTGGCGTGAACCCGAACCATTGGTCTTCGGACAAGTTCGGGTCGTCGGCGACGATCCGGGCCACGTTCGCCTCTGGTGGTGCTGAGTCCAACGGGAAGCGCAAGTTTCGCCACGCCTTCTGCGGGAAGATGTCGATCGGTTGGACGTAGTCGAGCGCCTGATACGACCCGTCCGGCCGGTGCAGACCCCATTGCAGTTTGAGCGACTGGCCGTAGTTGAACGAGCCGTCTTCCTCGAAGTACCAGATTGCCCCCGCCGCGGCGACTGTCACCAGCGGCCGGTCAGCGGTGCGTGGAGGCAGCTGGTACCACGCCGAGGTCGCCTCGGCGGCGACGGTGTTCTCGTCGTAGCTGCCCATCACCGGGGTGCGGTCCGGATCCAGGTCGAAGGGCAGGAATACCCGTGACCCGTTGACGCCTTTGGGGCCGTAGCCCCCGCCGGTACCCGCCGCGTAGCCGACGCCGATGTTCGGTTTATCGACGGCCCCGTCGGAGTTCGCCAACCCCGGGTTGGCCGCTACGGGTTCAGCCGGTTCCAGGGTGTCGCTGACACCGTTGGGGGTGAAACCCACCGGCTCCTCGCCGCCCAGTGGTCCGTACTTGCCGTAGCGCTGACCGGGGACCGGTTGCAGCATTCCAGCATTGGCGTCCGCTTCGACGAGGACGGAGTCGGCCATCGCGCAGCTAGGTGGCGAAGATCCCGTCAGAGCGGAACTGAGTGCTGACAGGTTGGCCGCACCGTTTGTGTAGACGGGGTAGCGGCCTGCGGTCGCTTTGACCATCGAACCCACTTCGAGCAGCACCATGAGGGTGGCCACGACGAGCAGCGGGGTGGAGGCCAGCGCCCGGTTACGTCCGGTGTCGGCGACCTGGGTGTGTCCGGCGTAGTCGATCCGGAAATGCAGCCAACCGGCGAGCAGGCCGCAGGCGATCGCCAAGACCAGGAAGATCGTCGTGACGGGTTGACCTAAGATGACGGGCTGCTTGTCGAACCATGGCACGCCGTAGTTGGCGACGTAGAACCAGCCGTTGATGCCCGCGGTCGACTCGGCCAGCACGAACAGCAGGGCCGTGACGTAGAGGGCCAGGTTGCGGCGGCTGTGCAGCCCGACCCGGGCGAAGGCGAACGCGGTGACCGCACCGAGGGCACCCGCCAAGCCTGCGAACACGCCGAATTGTGCTGCCCACTTGGTCGGGGTGAATGTCAGGAGCAGCAGGCCGAGGGCGGTCGTCCCGGTCAGCCGCCACACGGGTCCGTTCACCGCGCCCGGCACCTTGCCCTTGCGCAGCAGCACGATGAGTAGCCCGAACAAGCACAGCAGCAGGATAAGCATCGAGAAGCGGCGGGTCAGCGATCCATCCACACTGTCCTCGACGGTCAGGAAGTAGTAGCGCAGGAACTCCTGATACCAGGGGATTGTTGGACCGACGACGTACTTGATTCGGGCTGACTCAGCCACGGTGGCCAGTGTCTGGTCGCGGAACACGACGACGAATACCAGCGATGCCGCAGCCGCCAGCGGGGCCAGTTGGGCTGCGAGCCCGTAGGCCGACCGGCGAGCGGCGACGATCTGCATGATGGCACGGGCAGCGACCAGCAGTGGCGCCAACGCGACCATCCCCTGCGGGGCGAGGGTCACGCAGAACACCGCGATGACGACCGCGACCGCGGCCGGCCAGAGTTGCCGCTTTGCGATGGCCATTTCCACGAGCATCCACACCGCGATCACCCCGAAGGCGATAAGCGGTTCGGGGCGCAGTCCGTTGTTGAACGGCAACCACGCCGCTAGGAACACCGCGCCCGCAGTCCACACCGCGATCCGGTTTCGGGCCAGGCGGCCACCCAGTCGCGGCAGCACGCAGCGGCTGAGGATCAGCCAGGTGCCGATCGCGGCCGCGGTGGCAGGTAGCCGCATCCAGATTCCAGCAGTGCTGATCGACGCCAGGTGGGCCAGGACGCTCTGGTACCAGTCGTACGGTGCTTCCGACGCGCCGAAGAAGCGGTAGTAGTTGGCGATGTAGCCGGCGTCCCCGGACACCCGGGCGATGGTCAGGTTGTAGCCGTCGTCCGACGATTGCGCACCGACCAAATGCCACAGCAGCAGTGCGCCCACCACGCCCGTATCGACTATCCACGTCGACAGGCCCACCCCGCGGCGGCGGCCCCGGTCCCACCGGATGCGTCTATCTGACGCGCGGTCCAGCAGCGCGAGGGCCAGGATCGAGGCCACTACGCAGGCAACGCCGAGGATCATTACCGCGAGCTTGAGTGTGGTCGGTTTCGTGATGAACCGGGTGTCGATGGTGACTTTGGCGGACGCGCCGCTACTGGCCGGCACCTCGAGTTCGGTGAAGATACCCGCGATCTGCGGACGATTCTCGGCGGCGAGAGTCCCCATGGCGCCGGGGATGCCGACGAAGTCGGCGCCGACCGCACCGATATCGGCCCACAGGTGGATCGTGCTGCAGCCCCCGGACTCCACCGCGTCACGCGGCGCCACCGCGGCGACCGAATCACGGAAGGCGACGATGACGCGGTCCTCGTAGGCACGCACGAACAGTCCGTTGCTGCCGGCATCGATGCCGCCTGGCGGGATCGTGGAGAACACCAGCCCGCCTTCGGTGGGCAAGGTGGCCACGGCCTGACAGGGAATGACGGCGTCGAGTGAACTGGGGGCGCCCGACACCAGCGGTGCGGTGACGCTGCTGATATTGCCGTCGTCGTCGACCGCCTGTGGCCACTGGATCGTGGCGGTCGTCTGATTGACCGGTAGCAGTGGCGTCAGGGCGCACAGTGCCATTCCCAGCAGCCCGGCAGTAACCGCGACGATCGCGATGAGGCGGGTTGTCCGGTCAGGCACGAGGTTCGATGCTATGCGACGTTAGCTCAGACGCAGCGGTGCCGGGCTCCATAACCCGCTACGAGTCGCCGAACCGAGATCCAACCGAGCCGGTGCGGCGTCCGGGTAGAAGGGCTTGAGCTGCTGCAGCGCACCCCAGTCACGGAGCCAGTCGTGCTTCAGGTAGGTCGGGACGGTGGTGGAGCGCAGCAGCAATTCGGTGATGCCCAGCGGGCCACCGCCGAGATAGTCCATCACCGGCGAGTTCGCCTCGGCGCCGAACCGGTCGGGAAGGATGCGCCACTTGGGCACTTCGATGACGCCGTTGCGGTGGCTGTACGGGCGTTGGCACGGGAAGGCCAGTCCGACGAGCCAGTCCAGTAGGACCGGCTGTGTAGAGCCGACGACGTCCTGAAGGGTGCGCAGGACAGGAATCCGTGGCGGTGTGATGGCGATCCAGTGCTGTGGGCTGAGGTCGTCATCGGTGGCGACCAGCCGGATTCGGGTGGCATCGGCGGGGAGCGCGGACAGCGGCGCTCGCAGGTTGCGCCAGGCCGGAGCTGCGCCCACGTCTCCGAGCTCGATGCTGCCGGCCGGCTCACTGTCTGAGTCGTTGTTGCCGGTGTCGATGCTGCCTCGTTCCCGCGCCCACTGCACAACGACCTCGCTGCCGTCGAAGCGTCCGGCCGCGGACACCACGAGCACCGAATCAGATCGGTCGTTCTCGATCCACCCGGCGGGTAGCTGGTACCAGGCCGACCGCAGCCTCGCAGGCTGCTGAGTTCCGCTGCGCCAACTGCCCAGCACCGGCGTGCGGGCGGGGTCCAAGCCGTAGGGCAGGCGGGCGCGTGAGCCGTTCACACCTGCTGCGGTGGTAATGCCGCCTTCGGTACCCGCCTCGGTTTCGGTGGCATCGGTGTTCTCGGTATCGGCGAAGTTGTCTGAGCCGGGCTGATCCATCACCGGATCCGCAGACACGTCGGAAGGAATTCCGTTGGGACTGAATCCTTCTGAATTGTTGGCAGTGCCTGAAGCGCCAGTAGCGCCGGTAGTGCCGCCGCCCAGCGCGTCGCCGATCGGCACCCCGATAGGCGCGAGCATGCCGGCGTTGGGATCCTGCTCCACCATGACGTCTTCGGCCATGCCGCACGTCTTGCCGGCCAGCGCTTCCAGGTTGGATCGGCCGACGGTCCACGCCGGGTACTGGCCGGTCATCGCCAGCGTCAGCGACAGCACCTCGAAGGTCACCAGCGCCCAGGTGGCCGTGGCGAGCGGCGCCTGGGCGATCGGCCGCCAGCGATGCCGGCCGTCGTCGGGGGGTGCGCCGCCGCGGCCTGAAAAGTGGAACCAGGCGGCTACCAGCAGAGTGACCAGCGACAGACCGAGCAGGATGGTGGTAAAGCCGAACTTCCACTCCGGGAAGGAATTCGACCACGGCACACCGAAATTGGAGACGTACCACCAACCGTTCACGGTCGCGAACGACAGTGCTGTCACGAACAGCACCGCGGCGGCGAACAACGTGCGGTTGCGGCCCGAGCGCATCGCCGCTGCAGAAATGGCCACCGCGGCGAGCGCACCGAGCGAGCCGGCCAGCCCCGCGAATACGCCGAAGTGGTGGGTCCACTTGGTGGGGGTGAACATCATCGCCAGGAACGCGATGATGGTGATCCCGATGATGCGTCTGCTGGGGCCCAGTGCGGTACCGGGGATATGTCCCTTTCGCAGTGACATCGCCACCACAACCGCAAGCGCCAGCAGCAGCGTCAGCACCGCGAACCGCCTCGCCACCGAGCCGTCCGGGCTGGTGGTGAACAGTCGTGAGTAGCGGACGTGTTCGTCGAACCAGGCCAGGCTCGGACCGATGGCCGATTTGAAGCTGCTGGCCTGCATCTCGGCGACCAACGTCTGG
>CAXMSM010000382.1:0-2477 GCA_964195655.1 uncultured Gammaproteobacteria bacterium
CTGGCGAATTCCTCGTCGGCGGGGCGGGTCAACAGCCCGAGGGCCTCACGGAGCCGGACGTGTTCGCCTGCGAGGTAGCCCGCGGTGGGAGGCAGATCATGAGTTGTGACCGCCGACAGGCAGAACTCCCGCCACCGCTCGGCTGGTAGCGGCCCGCCGGTGCCGTCGCGGTCCATCTCGAACCACAGGATCGAGGTGCCGAATACGCCGCGGTCGCGCAGGTAGTCGCGAACCCAGGGCTCCACGGTCCCCAGATCTTCACCGACGACGACCGCGCCGGCGCGGTGCGCCTCCAGCGCCAGGATGCCCGTCATCGCCTCGTGGTCGTAGCGCACGTAGGTGCCTTCCGTGGGCGGTGCACCCTTCGGTATCCACCACAACCGGAATAAGCCGATGATGTGATCGATACGCACGCCACCCGCGTGCCGCAGCACCGCTGCGACGAGCGCCCGGAACGGTTCGTAGGCTGCCTCGGCGAGCCGGTCGGGCCGCCACGGCGGCTGCGACCAGTCCTGTCCGAGTTGGTTGAACTCGTCCGGCGGCGCACCAGCGGAGACGCCGAGCGCTAGAACATCCTGCAGGGCCCAGGCGTCGGCACCACCGGGATCCACCCCGACCGCAAGGTCTCCCATGATGCCCAGCTCCATACCCGCCTGCACCGCGCTGGCCTGCGCGGCGCCCAACTGGTCGTCGACCAGCCACTGCAGCCAACGGTGAAAGTCCACGGTCGAGGCGTACTTGTCGACGAACTCCGCAACGGCTTGCGAGCGTGGGTCCTGCAATTCCTCCGGCCACTGGTGCCAGTCGCCGCCGTGGTGTTCAGCAAGCGCACACCACGTGGCAAAGTCATCGAGACTACGGCCCTCCCGATCCAGGAACGCCTGGTAACCGATCTCGCGGCCGGCAGAGAGTTCGACGAGGTAGATACTCTCCAGCGCCTCACGTTTGGCCTTCCACGCGCGGTCGCGGTCGATCTGTTCGCTGCGGTCGGCGCGCACCTGGACCTGTGCCTGCGCCCTGCGTATGCGGCCCCGGTGCCTAACGTAGGCGAACTCGGGAACCGCCTCGACACGCAGGTACATCGGATTGAAAAATCGGCGCGATGTCGGCAGGTACGGAGAGGGTTCCATCGGCACTGTCGGCGCCGCCGCGTGCAATGGGTTGACCAATACGAAACCGGCACCGTGACAAGCGGACGACCAGACAGCCAGGTCGGTGAGGTCGGTCAAATCACCAACG
Organism: uncultured Gammaproteobacteria bacterium; assembly: GCA_964195655.1. Classification (GTDB taxonomy): domain Bacteria; phylum Actinomycetota; class Actinomycetes; order Mycobacteriales; family Mycobacteriaceae; genus Mycobacterium. The sequence goes on from CAXMSM010000382.1 coordinate 1,240, forward strand.
CCCCAAGAGTTTCCGGAACGGACACTGTAGAGCTGAGTGGCTAGCCCCCAGGCGCGGCCAGAGCTGAGGCAGGAGGGCGACTCCAGCGATGAAGGTGACACGATCACCGTTGTATCGATATCTGGAGAAGTAATGTCGGAAGAACCGACCTGCATGTGCAACCGGTGGTATCCGATAGGCAGGTCAGCCGGCAGTTCGAAGGTCGCCTCACCGACCAGTCTGCCATTGAGATCGACCGGAGGTCTGCTGTTTTCGAGCTGCCGCAAGCCGGTACGGACACTTCCGTCCTCCATCCGCAGCCACAGCCTGGCCGGATCACCGTGCGTGACGTGAACCCAGAACGGCGTTGTGGCGCCACTGCGCCCGACGATCACCGGGGGTAGCGCGCGGGCACAGCGATCGCCGTTCTTGGTAGCGATCGCTGCGACACGATCCTCTTCAGTCTCGGCAGGCACGCCGAGTGCGTCGAGCACCGCGGTGAGCGTGGACGCCCGAACGGCCACCGGCCGGCCGGTCCAGTCCGCGTACCCGGTCGCCACTCCGCACAGCTGTGCGAGCTCGATCAGCGATGGGGGCGGGGCAGTGTCCACAGAGTCATCTGGGGCTACAGGCATGCCGCCAATCTTGCCTGTTCAGTCGACATCGCGTATGACCAAGTCTTCCCAGGTGTCACGACGCACGACGAGCCTGGACTGGCCGCCCGCGACAAAAACGACCGGGACCCGGCGCGCGCCGTTGTACTGATTGGACATCGCGTAGCAGTAGGCGCCGGTCACCGGCACCGCGAGTAGGTCGCCCACCATGGGATCGCGCAATTCCACCCCGTTGACGAGTTCGTCGCCCGACTCACAGTGCCGGCCGACCACGGTAACCATTTCGCCGCCACCCACCCGCCGCACGAGGGTCGCCTCGAAGCGCTGACCGGTCAGTGATACCTCGAGGTTGTCACCCATCCCACCGTCGACCGCCACGTGAACGATCTCACCGCGCTTGATCGTCGTCACCCGATACACCGTGCAGGCGTTGCGTGCGACCATGCTTCGTCCGGGCTCCACGATCAGCCTGCAGTCCGCGGGTAGGAGTGCGTGTGCCTGCGTCACCATTGCCTCGGCGTAGTCGTCGAGCGTCGGCGCCCGCTCAGAGTGGGTGTAGCGCACCCCGAGGCCGCCACCAAGGTCGTAGGTGTCGAACGTACCGAGACGTGCGATCGGAGCGACCGCCTCTGCCAGCTGGTCGAC
>CAXMSM010000383.1:0-4262 GCA_964195655.1 uncultured Gammaproteobacteria bacterium
CCCACAGGCCCGCCGCGGCGAGCAGGAGAACAAGCTGCGCAACCCGGATCATGGCTCGCTCAATGTCTCGGCTGCGGCGATCGCACTGAGCACGGCGCGGGCTTTGTTCGCGGCCTCGTTGTATTCGTAGGGCCCGTTGGAGTCGGCCACGACGCCGCCGCCGGCCTGCACATAGGCGGTGCCGTCGCGCATCAGAGCGGTACGAATCGCGATCGCGAAGTCGGCGTTGCCGGCGAAGTCTAGATAGCCCAGGACGCCGCCGTAAAGTCCCCGACGAGTCATTTCGACCTGCTCGATCAGTTCCATCGCCCGAACCTTCGGCGCCCCCGAGAGTGTTCCGGCCGGGAAACAGGCGGTCACCGCGTCCAAGGCGGTTCTGCCGTCGGCAAGGTCCCCCGTCACGGTCGACACGAGGTGCATTACGTGGCTGTAGCGCTCGATATGGCTGTAATCCTCGACACGCACCGTGCCCGGCGCGCAGACCCGGCCCAGATCGTTGCGACCGAGGTCGACGAGCATCAGATGCTCGGCGCGGTCCTTGTCGTCAGACAGCAGCTCCTTCTCGAGCAGCAGGTCCTCCTCCTCGCTGTCCCCACGCCACCGGGTACCGGCGATCGGGTGTGTCGTCGCGCGCCTCTCCGCGACGGTGACAAGCGCTTCAGGACTCGATCCGACGATCGAGAAGTCGAGTCCCCCAGCATGATTGGGGACATTGAGCAGGTACATGTATGGACTGGGGTTGGATACTCGCAGCATCCGGTAGACATCAAGGGGATCTGCCCGGGTCGTCATCTCGAAGCGCTGCGACGGCACCACCTGAAACGCCTCACCAGCCTCGATGTCCCCGACCAGCTTGTCCACGATCGCGGTGTACTCCTCGACGGTGCGCTGGGAGCGATGCGACGCCGCGGGCCTGCTGAAGGTGGCGACCGTCGACTTCAGCGGTTCGGTCAGCGCAGCGGTCATCACCTCGAGGCGGTCTACCGCGTCGTCGTAGGCCCCGTCGACACGTTCGTCGGTGCCGTTCCAATTGACGGCGTTGGCGATCAACGTAATGGTGCCCTCGTGATGGTCGACCGCGGCTATATCGGTCGCCAACAGCAGCAGCATGTCGGGCAGACCCAGATCGTCTACGGTCAGCTCAGGCAGTCTCTCCAGTCGCCGCACCATGTCGTAGGCAAAAAACCCGACCAGCCCGGACGACAGCGGCGGAAGGCCCGGCAGTGCCGCAGTCTCCAGTAACGTCAGCGTCTTCTGCAGCGCATCCAGCGGGTCGCCGCCGGCGGGCGCATCCTTCGGTGTGACACCCAGCCACACCGCCTTACCGTCGCGCACCGTCAGTGCAGACGGGGAACCTGCACCGATAAACGACCATCGCGACCACGACCGGCCGTTCTCCGCCGACTCGAGCAGGAACGTCCCGGGACGGTTGGCGGCCAGTTTGCGGTAGGCCGACAGCGGCGTCTCGCTGTCGGCGAGCACCTTGCGCGTCACCGGAACGACCCGATGCTCGGCGGCCAGCGCCCGGAAGTCCTCACGCGACGTCGTGACTAGCAGCGATGAGCGCTTGCGCGAAGAATCATCAGCCACGTTGGCGGTCGTCTGCACCCAGACATCCTCCCAGACGTACCGTTGCACCATGACACCTATCAAGCCGGGCGGGCGGGTGACGGAGTTCGAACTTCCGGACCAGACGGGAACGACCAGAACACTGACGCAATTACTCGCCACCGGACCGGTCGTGTTGTTCTTCTACCCGGCAGCGATGACGCCCGGATGCACCAAGGAAGCATGCCATTTCCGCGATCTCGCCGCGGAGTTCGCCGCCGTCAACGCCAGCACGGTCGGCATCAGCGTCGATCCAGTCGACAAGCAAGCGAAGTTCGCCGACCAGCAGAAGTTCGACTACCCCCTGCTGTCGGACACCGGAGGTGTCGTGGCGGCGCAGTTCGGGGTCAGGCGTGGCCTGCTCGGAAAGCTGATGCCGGTGAGGCGGACGACATACGTCATCGATACCGACCGCACCGTGCTCGAGGTCATCGCCAGCGAGTTCAGCATGGACACCCATGCCGACAAGGCGCTTGAGGTGCTGCGCCAGCGTCAGTCCGCCTGACGTTCAGGGGCCAACAGCAGGTCCGCATCGAAGCACGTGCGGTCGCCGGTGTGGCACGCGCCGCCGACCTGGTCTACCTCGATCAGCACCGTGTCGCCGTCGCAGTCCAGGCGCACAGAGTGCACGTGCTGTGTATGTCCCGATGTCGCACCCTTGACCCACTGCTGCCGTCGGGAGCGCGAATAGTACGTTGCCTCACGGGTTTCCAAGGTTCGGGCCAGTGCGGCATCGTCCATCCATGCGACCATCAGCACCTGGCCCGTCGCGCGGTCCTGCACGACCGCGGTGAACAAGCCGTTGGCGTTGCGCTTGAGTCGCTGGGCGATTTCCGGATCCAGAGTCATCAGCGGTGCCCCCGGCGGATTCGGCGCGCTTCCACCCGCTGAGCGTCGTTTACCGCGCCCAATTCGCACATCTCCATGCTCATCGCACCACAATCCCATCGGCCGCCATCGCCGCCTTAACCTGGCCGATCGTCAGCTCCCGAAAGTGGAACACGCTGGCCGCCAACACGGCGTCGGCACCTGCAACAACTGCCGGCGCGAAATCTGCCACCCCACCGGCGCCACCACTGGCGATCACCGGCACAGACACCGCCCCGCGCACAGCACGCAACATCTTGAGGTCAAAACCCGCTTTGGTGCCGTCGAAGTCCATCGAGTTGAGCAGAATCTCGCCCACACCAAGTTCAGCGCCGCGAGCCGCCCATTCGATCGCATCGATACCGGTGCCGCGGCGGCCGCCGTGGGTGGTCACCTCCCAGCCCGACGTCGTGGGCTGCGTCCCTTCCCGAACGGTGCGGGCGTCGACTGACAGCACGATGCATTGGGAGCCGAACTGCCGAGACAGCTCCGAAAGCAACTCCGGACGCGCGATGGCTGCGGTATTGACCGCGACCTTGTCGGCGCCGGCGCGCAGCAGAACATCAACGTCGGCCACCGACCGCACCCCGCCACCGACTGTGAGAGGGATAAACACCTGCTCGGCGGTTCTCCTCACCACTTCCAGCATCGTGGCGCGGCCTGACGAGGATGCTGTCACGTCGAGGAAGGTCAGCTCGTCGGCGCCCTCGGCGTCATAGGCGGCAGCGAGCTCGACGGGATCGCCTGCATCGCGCAGGTTCTCGAAATTGACACCCTTCACCACCCGGCCTGCATCGACATCCAGGCACGGGATCACGCGGGTTGCGACGTCACCGGGGGCTCTCACAGGTCACCGGGGGCTCTCACAGGTAGTCCTTCGGGTCGCCGACGGATCTGATGATCTCCAGCATCTGCCCGTGCACGCCCGACGACGCTGCCAGCGCTGACGGCGAGGAGACGGTCCAGGGTTCGCCGGAGAGGTCGGTGACGACGCCGCCGGCCGCCCGCACCAACGCCACCCCGGCCGCGTGATCCCAAACGTGGTGGCCGAAACTGATTGCACCGCCGAGGATTCCGGCTGCTACGTAGGCGAGGTCTATTCCGGTTGAGCCGTGCATCCGCAATCGCGAACATTCGCGACTCAGGTTCTCCAGGATCGCGGCCCGGTACCGGCCCGGGTAGTGGCCCCGTGACTCGATGTTGAAGGTGCCGATGGCGACGACGGAGTCCGAAAGGGCGGCCCTTTCCAGCTTGTCCAATACTTCGCCGTTGCACCGCACCGGCCCCTCGACCATCGCGGTGTAACGCTGCGCGGTGAACGGCAGCCAGGTCAGCCCCAGAACGGGCGTGCCCTCGGCCAGCAGGCCGAGCAGGATGGCGGCTGTCGGCAAGCCGGCGGCATAGTTGAATGTGCCGTCGATCGGATCGAGCACCCATACCAGCTCAGAATCCAGCGGTTCGCCGCCGAACTCTTCGCCGTGCACCCCGATTCCGGTCAGCTTCGTCAACTCGGCCACCACCCGACGCTCGATCGCCAGGTCCACCTCGGTGGCGAAGTCGTTGCCCTCCTTGGTTACTGCGGAGTCGGCGCGATGGCCTGCGATGAATTGAGCCGAGACGGCGTCGAGCACGTCGGCCGCGGTGGCGAGCAGCACGGCCAGCTCGCCCGAATCGACGGTCACGTCTTGACCGCGGCCAACGCCTGCGGCAAAGTGAATCGTCCTGCATACAACGCTTTCCCGACGATTGCACCCTCCACTCCGCGGTCAAGACGTGACCGTCGATTC
>CAXMSM010000384.1:0-3330 GCA_964195655.1 uncultured Gammaproteobacteria bacterium
TTGGCGCGTACCGGCAGGCACGTGAGCGTGAACATCACCGGCCAAACCATCGCCAACGCCACAACAATGGAGGGGATCCTAGAGGCACTCACCATCGCGGGACCCGAGGTAACGGACAAGATCGTCTTTGAGATCACCGAGACAACCGCACTGGCTTCGCCCGCAGTTGCCAAGGCGTTTTCGGTGAGCATGCAGGATCGGGGTTGCCGGGTGGCTCTAGACGACTTCGGGACCGGTTACGGCACGTTCACCGAACTGCGGCATCTGGTGCTCTACGCGTTGAAAATCGATCTGAGCTTTGTCCAGAAGATGCTTGAGGATCGCGACGACGAACGCGTCGTGAAAACGATTATCTCCGTGGCGCGGACTTACGGCTTGACCACGATCGCTGAGGGGGTTGAGTCGCAGGAGGTGCTAGAAAGACTTGCCGAGTTGGGAGCAGATCGCGCGCAGGGATATTTCTTCAGCAAGCCGAAGCCGATCGTTTGGTGATAATCAACATCTGCGCGAGATTAGTAGGGTGCGCCATCAAATTACTCATGCTCTGACCCGACCCCGGGTTCCTGATCCAGGAAATCTCGCCGCCCGCGCCTGTTACGGTCACGCCGGGCTTCCGTTGCGTCGGCCTCCGCGACGGCCTGGGAGAACCGCGCCAACGCGGTTCGGGCCGCTTCCTTCAGCTCGTCGGGGGGCTTGCCCTCGCTGGAGATCAGGAACACGGGACGCTTCACGGTGGGCTCCCTTCCGAGCACTGCCCCAAAGATAGCTCCCGCTAAATGCGGATTTCCGTATCTCGTAGATCTACGAGTTGGCTCGATATTGGCTTGGCTCATCGGAGCCCTGTCCAATAATGTGCTCTGACCTGCGGTAATGCTGGTGCGCGATACTGGGATTGAAGCTGATCGCCCGCAACAGGTATGAGGTGCGGGCGAAGCAAACGCAGCCTATGTCCTAGAAGGATGGCGGGCGGCCCGGACGTGTGGTGGTCGGCGCGCGCCGATCACACGCTGACGCGGGTCCGCATCGTCAGCCTGATCACGGCCCGGCTGGACGAGTTGCTGCCCGAACCCATCGAGGACGTTCTCGAACGCGGCGAGGCGCAACGGCGCATCGTGGCCGAGCAGTTGCGCGACATCGGCTGAGCGTCGACTTCGTATTCCACCAGCGTCACCCGACCAGAGTCAGATCTACCGGGTCAGTGATGAGGAGTGATGAGCGAATATCGCCGAAATATCGCACGCAGGTTGCCCGGCTCGGTCTCAAATAGCCTTTGAACTGCTGAAAGTTGAGTGCCCCCGGCATGATTCGAACATGCGACACCGGCTTTAGGAGAGCCGTGCTCTATCCCCTGAGCTACGGGGGCAATGACCGCTGGGAGCTTACCCGGTTGTCAGGTCCTGCGGGGCGGCGGTCACGGCTGTGATGTGTAGCGAGGCGAGGCCAGTTTCCACGAACGCGCCGCGGTCACCAATCCCTGCACCAGAGCGGAGGTGGCGTTGGATAGGCCGTCATCGCCGGGTATGCCGCTGCGGGGACTGATGCCACGCACCCGCGGCGAGAGTTCCAGCTGTGCGCCGCCGCTGCGGACGCGATTGACCGGATTGTCGGGATGAAGCCCGTGTAGTTCGCGCGGAATCGCCGCAAGGTCAGTCACCATCTGATAGCCCGGGATGACGACGTGGCGGGCGAGATGCTCGGCCAGAGCGCGATGGCGGCCGCCGGCCAGGAGTTGGGTGCTGCGCCCCAGCCGTCCGTAGCCGTGTAGTGATACCGCCACATCCACGTGATCGAGGAATTCGGCAAGCCGAGGTGACTGGACGGGGTCGTAGAGCGCGGACGGAAGGTGGTGTGGGTAGTGGTCGGGGTGACGCACGACGTACAGCGACGCAGCGGCAGCGGCGGCGGCCCGTTCGGCGATGACATCGGTCATCTGTTCCAAACCGCCACCGTGGATGGCCAGGAATCCGTACCGCGACCGAATCACGCTGTCCTCGGTGATCGTAGGGTCGGCAAGCAACTCTGAAAGTGTCTGTGGAGCAGCCGAATCAGACTGACCTGGGGATTGCGGCCAGCGGGCTGGATCCCAGCGCTCGAGGAATTCGATCCACCGGCTAGGCAGGCCTTGGTGGTGCGCACCATCGAGGATGCGTTCCAGGTATCCGGTCCGCGGCGGCCCGGGTTCGACGCGATGGTCGATGTAGACCCACGCCCACGACGGGCCGTCCGGGGTGCGAACCGTGAGTCGGTCCCGGCGGTAGCGCACTGGGACGCCTTCGGCGCTGTCCAGGGTGGCCAGGTCGTTGTCAGACAGTTGCCACACCACGCCGTGTACCTCGCTGCCGGTAAACGGTTCGACGGTGGCGACCCCCCGCTCGTTGATGAGCCAGTCGTGGTCGGCCAGCGTCGCGCGCCGGGGGTCGGTCGCATCGGGGCATCGTTGCGCCATCTGCTGCGCGCACAGGTTGGACCCGTACGCGAAGTAAATGTGCCGGTCCGCCATTCAGCCCTTCATGGTCAGATAGATCAATACCACGTTCAGCACACAAATGACCCCCGCGACCGTCCACCCCAGGGCAGTGGTGACGCGGTGGTTGGTGTCGGCGCCCATCACACCCGTATTGCCAGTCAGCCGCACCAGCGGGATCAGCGCGAACGGTATGCCGAATGACAGTACAACCTGGGACAACACCAGCGCCCGGCTCGGATCGATGCCCACCGCCAGGATCGCCAGGGCGGGCAGCAATGTGATGATTCGGCGCGCCACCAGAGGTATGGACCGCCGCAGCAACCCCTGCATGATCATGGCGCCGGCGTACGCGCCGACGGACGAAGACGCGAGCCCAGAGGCCAGCAGGCCGATTGCGAACAGAAGTGCCACGGTGTACCCGAGCGCGTCCTGCACCGCGTAGTAGGCGCCCTCGATGGAGTCGGTATCGGCGACGCCTTGCAGGTTGGTCGCTGCGACGAGAAGCATCGACAAATTCACCGCGCCGGCGAGCAGCATGGCTATGCCCACATCCCACCGTGTGGCCCGAAGAAGTCGCCGTCGCACCGGGCCGGGTTCGGGGTGGCCGTGGCGGTCGCGGGCCAGACCGGAATGCAGGTACACCGCATGTGGCATCACAGTGGCGCCGAGCATCGCCGCGGCCAGCAGGACGCTCTCGGCGCCGTCGAAGCGTGGTATCAGCCCGGCTGCGACATCGTCGACCGAGGGCGGCGCGGCTACCAGGCTGGTCAGGAAGCCGATAGCGATGATCAGCAACAGTCCGGTGATGACCCGTTCGAAACTCAGCTGGCCGCGGCGATCCTTCACCAGGAGCAGCAGCAACG
>CAXMSM010000385.1:0-7875 GCA_964195655.1 uncultured Gammaproteobacteria bacterium
CGACACCCACGATGACCTGTGCCGCGAGATTTGCCGGGTGGGCCGCGTCCACGTCCTGTCGGTGGACTACCGACTGGCGCCAGAGCACAAGGCACCCGCTGGTTCCGAGGACGCATTCGCCGCATATTTGTGGGCCTGCGAGCACGCCGCAGAGTTAGGTGCCGATCCGCAGCGCGTGGCGGTAGGGGGAGACAGCGCAGGCGGGAACCTGGCTGCGGTGGTGTCGCTTCGGGCCCGCGACGAGAAAGCGCCGCTACCCGCTTTGCAGCTGCTGCTGTATCCGATGACCGACGTCCACGGGCAGACCCGCTCGCGAACACTGTTCGCCACCGGTTTTTTCCTCACCAGGCGTGATATCGAGTGGTTCACCGAACGCTTTCTCAACGACTCTGGGGCCGACGGGGCCGACCCTCTAGTGTCACCGTTGCGGGCCGACGATCTATCGGGATTACCGCCGGCGCTGGTCGTCACCGCCGGCTTCGATCCGTTGCGCGACGAGGGCCGGCAATACGCCGACGCCATGCGTCGCGCAGGCGTGCCCGTCGACTATCGGGAGTACGGCTCGCTGGTGCATGGCTTCGTCAATTTTTTCCCGCTGGGCGGTGCCAGCGCCGCCGCGACCGCCGACGTCATCTCGGCGATGCGAGCGCATCTGACCCGCGCCGGCCAGCTACTGAGCGGCTAACGACTGACCGGCTTACCAATGCCCGGCTTACTACTTGAGTAAGCGCCGGTACGCTATGTGCCGTGGCCTCCAAACCCAAGAAAAACGCGCGCTACGACCTGAAGGCAGCCGACCGTAAGCGCAACATATTCGTTCAGATCGGTCTGACCGCTGTCGTGGTGATCTTTGCGGTCGCCTTGGTGCTCTACATCGTGATGTCAGCCGACGAAAAGCCCACCGCAGGTGAGCAAAGGTCCGTCAGGGTGGAGTCGAGCAGCCTCATCAAGAAGGAAGGCACCGAGGAGCCCAAGGCCGTCGTGGCTTTGTATGAAGACTTCCTGTGCCCGCATTGCGCCGTCCTCGAGCAGAAATTTGGCCCCACATTCAGCAAGCTCATCGATTCCGGTGCGATCGCCGCCGACTACTACATGGTCGCCATCCTGGACCATCCGCAGAACCAGAACTACCCGGCGCGCGCCGGTGCTGCGGCCTACTGCGTGGCAGACGAATCGGTCGACGCGTTTAAGCGGTTCAATGCCGCGCTTTTCGCTCAGCAGCCCAGCGAAATGGACGCCGACTATCCGGACAACGACCGCCTCATCGAGATCGCGCGTCAGGCCGGTGCAGGCGGAAGCGTTCCCGAATGCATCAACAAGGGCACCTACGTCGACATGGTCGGCGGCCTGGCCGCAGCCACCGGAATCAAGTCCACCCCGTCGATCCGCATCAACGGCGAGGACTACCAATACAGCACCCCGGACGCGTTGGTCGCCAAGATCAAGGAGATCGTCGGTGACGTGCCGGCCCTCGACGCAGTGGCACCCGAACCCGCGCCCGCTCCGGCATCCGCACCCGCTCCGGCACCCTGACGGTGACTGACTCGGCACCAAACCCGGTGGCATCTCAGGACGACCCATCGGCCACCGGGCCCGCGGGAGTCGCGGTCGGTAGAAGCAGCGCGCTGTGGGTGCTCATCGCCGGTGTGGTCGGGCTGACCGCGTCGCTGACCCTGACGATCGAGAAGATCGAAATCCTGATCAACCCCGACTATGTGCCGACCTGCAGCATCAACCCGGTCCTGTCGTGCGGCTCGGTGATGATCACCCCGCAGGCTTCCTTGTTCGGTTTCCCCAACCCGTTGCTCGGCGTCATCGCCTTCGCTGTCGCGCTTGTGACGGGCGTGCTTGCCGTGGCCAAGGTGACGCTGCCGCGCTGGTATTGGGCGGGCCTGGCCGTCGGCACGCTGCTGGGCACGGTTTTCGTGCATTGGCTGATCTTCCAGACCCTCTACCGCATCGGCGCGCTGTGCCCCTACTGCATGGTGGTCTGGGCCGTGACGATCCCGCTCCTGGTGGTGGCCGCATCGATCGCGGTGGCGCCCCAAAACAGCAGCTCCGCACTCGTCAGGGCGCTCTACACCTGGCGCTGGTCGCTGGTGACGTTGTGGTTCACCGCGGTGATTCTGCTGATTCTCCAGCGTTTCTGGAACTACTGGTCAACTCTCATCTGATTGTCACCGGACCCTGGGTGCGGGCGATTTTGGACGGGTTAGAGTGAACCGTGGCTGGTCGGATCTCTAAAGTTCTCGTCGCAAATCGCGGGGAGATCGCAATCCGCGCATTCCGCGCTGCCTACGAGATAGGCATCGCGACGGTCGCGGTCTACCCGTATGAAGATCGCAATTCCGTGCATCGGATGAAGGCAGACGAGTCCTACCAGATCGGCGAGATCGGGCATCCGGTTCGGGCGTACCTGTCGGTCGACGAGATCATTCGGGTGGCCACCGCGGCCGGGGCTGACGCGGTGTACCCCGGTTACGGCTTCCTCTCGGAGAACCCGGAGCTGGCTGCGGCTTGCGCGGCCTCGGGCATCACATTCGTCGGTCCCAGCGCCGGTGTGCTGGAGCTGACCGGAAACAAGGCCAGAGCGATCGCTGCGGCGCGCACCGCCGGGCTTCCGGTGTTGGCGTCCTCTGCCCCGACAGCGTCGGTCGACGAACTCCTCGAAGCGGCCCGCGACATGGAGTTCCCGCTGTTCGTTAAGGCGGTATCGGGCGGTGGCGGTCGCGGCATGCGCCGGGTCACCGAAGGCGCTGCGTTGGCCGAGGCCATCGAAGCCGCCAGTCGCGAGGCTGAGTCGGCGTTCGGCGATCCGACCGTGTATCTCGAGCAGGCGGTCCTCAATCCGCGCCACATCGAGGTGCAGATTCTTGCCGATACCGCTGGCAACGTGATGCATCTGTTCGAACGCGACTGCAGCGTGCAGCGCCGGCACCAGAAGGTGATCGAGCTCGCGCCGGCGCCGAACCTGCCCGAAGAGTTGCGGCAGAAGATCTGCGACGACGCCATCTCGTTTGCCCGTGAGATCGACTACTCGTGTGCGGGCACTGTGGAGTTCCTGCTCGATGAACGCGGACGTCACGTATTCATCGAATGCAATCCGCGAATCCAGGTGGAGCACACCGTCACCGAGGAAATCACCGACGTTGATTTGGTGGCCAGTCAGCTGCGCATTGCGTCCGGGGAGACGCTCGCCGACCTCGGCCTGAGTCAGGACATGTTGTCGGAACCACGGGGTTTCGCCCTGCAGTGCCGGATCACCACCGAAGACCCCGCCAACGGATTCCGGCCCGATGCCGGACGTATCACCGCCTACCGCTCACCGGGCGGAGCCGGCATCCGGCTCGACGGCGGCGCGCACCTGGGTGCCGAGATCGGTGCGCACTTCGATTCGATGCTCGTCAAACTCACCTGCCGGGGCCGAGACTTCGAGGCTGCGGTGGCGCGTGCGTATCGCGCGCTGGCCGAATTTCGGGTCCGCGGGGTATCGACGAACATCCCGTTCCTGCAGGCGGTCATCGATGATCCCGACTTCCGGGCGGGCCGGATCACGACCTCGTTCATCGACGAGCGGCCCTATCTGCTGACCGCGCGTTCGCCGGCCGATCGCGGCACCAAAATCCTCAACTACTTGGCCGAGGTGACGGTTAACCAACCGCACGGGCAGCGGCCATCCGCGGTTTACCCGCAGGACAAGCTGCCCCAGATCGACCTCAACGCCATGCCGCCGCGCGGTAGCAAACACCTGCTCACCGAGGTGGGGCCTGACGCGTTCGCCCGGTGGATGCGCGAATCGAAGTCCGTCGGCATCACCGACACGACGTTCCGCGACGCGCACCAGTCCCTGTTGGCGACCCGCATCCGCACATCGAGCCTGTTGATGGTGGCGCCCTACATCGCGCGGATGACTCCGCAACTGTTGTCCATGGAGTGCTGGGGTGGTGCGACCTATGACGTCGCGCTTCGGTTCTTGAAGGAGGATCCCTGGGAGAGGCTTGCCGCGCTGCGCGAAGCGGTTCCCAACATCTGCCTACAAATGCTGCTGCGCGGACGAAACACCGTCGGGTACACGCCCTACCCAGAGTCGGTGACCCACGCGTTCGTCGAGGAAGCGGCCGAGGTGGGCATCGACATCTTCCGGATCTTCGACGCGCTAAACAACGTGGATTCGATGCGACCCGCGATTGACGCCGTGCGCGAAACCGGCACTGCCGTGGCTGAAGTCGCGATGTCCTACACCGGTGATCTGTCCGACCCCGCCGAGAACCTCTACACGCTGGACTACTACCTTAAGCTCGCTGACCAGATCGTGGCCTCCGGCGCGCACGTGCTGGCCATCAAGGACATGGCTGGCTTGTTGCGCCCGCAGGCAGCTGCTGTACTGGTCAGCGCATTACGGAGCCGATTCGACCTTCCCGTGCACGTGCACACCCACGACACTCCGGGCGGCCAACTGGCGACCTATCTGGCGGCGTGGCAGGCGGGTGCGAACGCCGTCGACGGCGCCTCGGCGCCGTTGGCCGGCACGACGAGCCAGCCCGCTCTGAGCTCGATCGTCGCGGCGACAGCGCACACCGAGTACGACACCGGGCTGTCGCTGTCGGCGGTCTGCGACCTTGAGCCTTATTGGGAAGCGCTGCGAAAGGTGTACGCACCCTTCGATGTTGCGACATCCAGCATCCCGGCACCCACGGGCCGGGTGTATCACCACGAGATTCCGGGTGGTCAGCTGTCCAACTTGCGCCAGCAGGCCATCGCGCTGGGGTTAGGTGACCGCTTCGAAGAGATCGAGGCCAGCTACGCCGCCGCCGACCGGATCTTAGGCCGGCTGGTCAAGGTGACGCCGTCGTCGAAGGTCGTCGGCGATCTCGCACTGGCGCTCGTCGGTGCCGGCATTACTGCTGACGAATTTGCTTCGGATCCAGCGAGATTCGACATTCCAGATTCGGTCATCGGGTTCCTGCGCGGCGAGCTGGGAGACCCCCCGGGCGGCTGGCCGGAGCCGCTGCGCAGCAAGGCGCTCGCCGGCCGCGCCCCCGCCAAGCCGCAGGCCATGCTCAGCGCAGAGGAGGAAGAGGCGCTGACCCAAGCCGGTCTCCCGCGCCAGGGCACGTTGAACAGGCTGCTGTTCCCCGGCCCGACGAAGGAATTCGAGGCTCACCAGGAAGTCTTTGGTGACACCTCGAGTCTGTCGGCCAACCAGTTCTTCTACGGGCTACGGCACGCCGATGAGCACCGGGTCACGCTGGAGCGCGGTGTCGAACTGCTGATCGGACTCGAGGCAATCTCCGATGCCGACGAACGCGGGATGCGCACGGTGATGTGCATCATCAACGGCCAACTGCGGCCCGTAGTAGTCCGTGACCGCAGCGTAGCCAGCGAAGTGCCCGCCGCTGAGAAAGCCGATCGCGGCAACCCCGGCCACATCGCGGCCCCGTTCGCCGGGATGGTCACCGTCGGCGTCTCGGCCGGCGATGCTGTGGAGGCGGGCCAGACCATTGCCACGATCGAGGCGATGAAGATGGAGGCGGCGATCACCGCGCCCAATGCGGGCACCGTCGAACGAGTCGCGGTGTCGGCGACGGCGCAGGTCGAAGGTGGAGATCTGCTGGTGGTGGTCGGTTCGGCGGGCAGGAGCGAAGCGACCGGGGAATCACTCTGACCCGCATCGTCGCGGGCGCTCTGGGGGGGCGCCGAATCGCGGTGCCGCAGCACAAGTCCGGGCGGGGTACCCGTCCGACCACCGACCGGGTGCGCGAGTCCGTGTTCAACCTGTTGGCGGCGAGGATCGACTTCGCCGGGCTCCATGTGCTCGACCTGTATGCAGGGTCGGGTGCGTTGGGTCTGGAGGCGCTGTCCAGGGGTGCGGCATCCGCGCTCTTCGTGGAGTCCGATGCCAGGGCAGCGGCAGTGATCACCGGAAACATCGCAACCCTGGGGGTGCGCGGTGCGTCGGTGCGTCAAGGCGCCGTGGCGGCGGTCCTGGCCGCGGGCGCCGTCCGGCCGGTGGATCTGGTGTTGGCCGACCCTCCATACGAGGTAGATGACGCACAGGTCAGCGACATGCTCGTGGCGGTTGTTTCGGCCGGCTGGACCATGCCGGGCACCGTCGCCGTGGTGGAGCGCTCGACGTCGGGCCCCGAGCTCAGGTGGCCGGACCGGTGGTCGGCGTGGAGCGCCCGCCGCTACGGGGACACCCGCATCGAGCTCGCCGAACGCGATTGACGTCCTCGGGTTGTTTCGTCGCCGTGAGGGTTCGCCGCTGCTAGCGTCGACCTCCATGAGCGGAGCGGTGTGCCCGGGATCCTTCGACCCGGTGACCCTCGGTCACATCGACATCTTTGAGCGGGCGGCGGCGCAGTTCGACGAGCTGGTGATCGCGGTGCTCGTCAACCCCAGCAAGCAGGGCATGTTCAATCTCGAGGAGCGGATCGCTCTGATCGAGGAGTCGACGGCCCATCTGCCGAACCTGAGGGTGGAGTCGGGGCAGGGGCTCGTCGTCGACTTCGTCAAAGTGCGGGGTCTGACAGCGATCGTGAAAGGTCTGCGCACGGGCACCGACTTCGAGTACGAGTTACAGATGGCCCAGATGAACAAGCACATTGCGGGGGTCGACACGTTCTTCGTCGCCACGACCCCGCAATATTCGTTCGTATCGTCCTCATTGGCGAAAGAGGTCGCGATGCTTGGCGGTGATGTATCGGCACTGCTGCCCGACGCAGTCAACGAGCGCCTGCAGGCCAAGCTCACCACCCGGGGCTGACCCACGCCTAGCGGGCCTTGGGGCGCAGCCGGCGGGGCTCTGGTGTGCTCCTAGATCGCCACAGCGGCTGAAATCGCGATCTGGTTGCACGCTGCGGCGCAGAAGACGCATATGCCCCAAGAAGCAATTGGTAACGACACACCGACGCCGATAGCCGAGTCACAGGCGTAACACCAGGCACACTGGTTACCGTCAACTAGGCCTGGAGGGTGTCGTCGTGTACCGAGTTTTTGAAGCGCTCGATGAAATGGGGGCGATTGTCGAAGAAGCCCGTGGCGTGCCGATGACCGCAGGCTGCGTGGTGCCCCGCGGTGACGTCCTGGAGTTGATCGACGACATCAAGGACGCGATCCCCGGCGAACTCGACGATGCGCAGGACGTGCTCGATGCCCGCGACTCGTTGCTGCACGAGGCCAAGGATCACTGTGAGTCCACGGTGTCGACGGCCAACGCCGAGGCCGATTCGATGGTCAACCACGCCCGGGCAGAGGCCGACCGCCTGCTCGCCGACGCTAAGTCGCAGGCCGACCGCATGGTCGCCGAGGCGCGTCAGCACAGCGAACACATGGTGGGCGAGGCCCGCGAAGAGGCCAGTCGGACCGCTGCAACCGCCAAACGTGAGTACGAGGCGACCACCGGACGGGCCAAGTCCGAAGCGGACCGGATGGTCGAAAGCGGCAACCTGACCTACGAGAAGGCGGTACAGGAAGGCATCAAAGAACAGCAACGCCTCGTGTCGCAGACCGAGATTGTCGCGACGGCCACCGCGGAGGCCACCCGCTTGGTCGACTCCGCGCACGCGGAAGCGGACCGACTGCGTGGGGAGTGCGACATCTATGTCGACAGCAAACTGGCGGAGTTCGAAGACTTCCTCAACGGGACACTGCGGTCCGTCGGTCGCGGACGTCACCAGTTGCGCACCGCGGCGGGAACCCACGACTACGTATCTCGCTGATTGATCCGGGGCTGAACGTACGATACGTGCATGGCGAGGCATGCGAACGCGGCTGCGCGCCGAGGATCCCGGTCGCCGCTGGTGATCGACATCTCCCGGCTCAGTCGACGGCCCGGCTCAATGATGCCCCTGGAGATTACAGTCCCGAGTCCGT